>QEXZ01000155.1 GCA_003160755.1 Methanomicrobiales archaeon | reverse complement strand
TTTCATTTTATTAAGCGGTATGCGTCACGGATATTTTCTTCTAACTCCTCCAAGGATTCGCCTTGGCTAAATACACCAGGAACTTCTTTCAGTCGTCCAATGTACCAATCGTCGTCTATCCAATATTCCAATGTAAAATGTCTCAACATTGCCTGTTTCACCTCCTTATTCCTTTTACTTTTAGGATACTCATATTTATAGTTTATACAGTAAATGAAAAAGAATTTAGAGAGGAAATTAGAGGGGACTTATGACCCTTATCAGGAGAGAGAAAAGGATTTTGGAAAGAAAAAGGAAGAAGGCAAACACCGAAAATGGTAAACCTCAGGAAATTTCTTTGTAAATTTGGGATACATAAATGGTCAAGGAAAACATATATAGATTATGGCCCCACTTCAAATGTAAAAACTTGGCGGAGATATTGTAAGATTTGCGGGAAGAGACAATCCTGGGTTCAAGCTAAAGGCGATAAAGAAAGGTTTAGAGGGAAATAAAAATATTGAAAAGTCTATAAAAGATATTTCGCTTGTTCCTTTTGTAATATCTATCAATAATTGATTTTGTAGTATGAGATATTCTTACATCATTTCCTGGTTTGTAATATGCAATGTGCTTAACTTCATGTCTTGGTCTTGCATTTCCTTTAGCTTTTATTAGGAACACTTTGTGATGGTCTCTAAAATAGTGCTTCCCACTAAATGTTTTATGTTTATAACCAACATAATTAAAAAGATATTTGGCGTCATAAGCCACTAAACCTGTTTCTTCTCTTAATTCTCTGATGGCACCTTGCATTCTCGATTCGCCCTTATTTGCTTCACCACCTGGAAGAATGAACACTCTTTTGTGACCCGAAGTTACTAAAATACCCTTACTTGTTTCTACTATTGCGGTCCCTCGTCTTCTCTTACGTGTCATTTATTTCATTCTTGCACAGGTTCTTTTTGATTTACAGATTAAGACCACCAACTTTTTATATTCCAACACTTCATGTTTAGAATAAGGGTGTAGATAAAGATGCCACATTACCTTATAGAATTTAGATTTCATGGGTACGCCAAAAAATATCTTAAAAGGCAAATTTTTGAAGTTGCAAGAAGATTTTATGTTAGAGGTGTAACAAGAAAAAGACCGGTTCCACATATTTCATTAGCTGGTCCCTTTGAAACGCGGGATATAAAAAGAGTGATCATGGATGTGGAAAGTGTAGCTAAAAATTATAACCTCGTAAATTTCAAACTCAAGGGGTTTAGATATTTCAATAACCCGGAAGGCAAAGTCATTTATGTTGATATTGAGCCCTCAAAGGAACTTGAAGAACTGCGATGGGAATTAGCAACGAGATTAATGAAATATGCTGAACTCAAAGAAGGGGATAAGAATAACAAATTCTCATTTCACGCTACAATCGCCTTTAAGGACATTGATAGGAAATTCCCTAAAATTTGGAAATACCTGAAAAGCAAAGAAGAACCCAACATCAATCAACATCTTTTGAGAATAACGATTCTGAGAAATGGTAAAATATTGTATGAGTATGACCTCATGCTCAAAAGGTTGTTGAACCGAAGAGAGGCTTTGAGCAAACGAATATGGAAGAAAACAATTTTAAGATTTAAGATGAAATTATTCTTTAGGAAAATATTAAGCAAGATTAAAAAGATACTCTGGTGAATGTTTAAAAAGGCGTAGCGCAAGAAAAAGTTTATATTTCTCGGTGAACAGCAAAAATTGCAGTCATATTTTTGGGAGACAGACGAAATAATTTATCATCCGATTTTTTGGGCAGAAATAAATCGAAACCTTTTATCCGGAAAAATGTTACTTCAGCATGTAGAATATAATCATCTGACGATAAATTGGAAGTATTTATAAACAAATAGTATATTCCATTTCTCTTTTCCCCTGCAATATATTTATGTTTTGATAAGCTTTTTCCTGATTTATTTAGCATTATCGTGTCAATTGGTTCAAAGAGGCGGCTTTCATTTAATTCGTTTACTTTGGATAAATCTATAAAGCATCTACCTGATGGAATACCCGTATCTCTTATTGTCACAGACATTATATCCGTATTTGGGTCAGGTGGCCGAATTATCTCAATTGAATATGAGCCGCATAATAAAAAAGTGGTTGTCTGAAATAAACAGATAATAAAAGCTAAAACAATAAGCGGATAGATTAAAATAATAAAATAGCCGAACAGCAAACTTAAAAATTGTTTATTGGATTTTTTTTGAGTCTCGATTTTTAAAGATATCTGTTTAAAGATATTTTTTAAGTCTCCAAGCCCAACTCCACCAAGATAAAGGGTTACCCAAGCAGAAAAAATCATAATACCAAAGATGCAAAAATAAATTGCCGCGCTGGGCAACTCCCAGTCTTTTGTGAATAGAGAAAAAGTAATTCCAAGTGATATATAAATCAATATAAAAATCGGGATGAAAAACATCATCATACCAAAGACTATGCTTAGATTGTTTAATAGATCCCTTCGTTCTTCCTTTAGTGACCATATTGAATACCCATTTAGCAACAAAAATAGCACAAGCATTACAATTTCCAATATTAAAAACAATACAAAAAAGCGAATCAGGGATGAAATGGTTGCGCTAATGATATTATTGTTAAAATAATCAACCAATTTTAATAAAACAGCAGATGTACCTGCAAGTAGAGTTAGTGCAAACGTCAATACTTCAAAGTCTTTGTTCCTTTTGTTCTTCTTCTCTTCACCCATCACTTATTATTTATCACTAACCTTATTTACCTAAGTTTCAGAGTATAAATAATCATAGACTTTCTATCAACAAACTTTGCCACTATTTCCAGTAAACGGAGGCATTTGATTAGCTATTCGCATACGTAGTCAATAACAGATATGCGTCACCACGGAAATAAAAGCACTCTTTGTGAACAGTTATCATCCCCAGATAACCTTAAATTTATGGGCAAAGCAGAAATAAATCGAAAAGCTTTTTATTGTGTAGTCACTAACTTAAACATTATGCAACTGAAGGCAGTAAAGGTGAAAGGGCGGGTATATTATTCCATCGTCGAGAGCGTGAGAATAAACGGCAAACCACGCCACAGATATGTAAAATACCTTGGAAGCCGGGATAAACTGATAGAAAGCCTGTTAAAAGGTGACGAATTGACAATAAAAGCGGTAAAAGTTCCAGAAGTTATGGATTATGGGGATGTTACCGCACTTTATAAAGTTTGTGAAGTCCTTGACCTTAGACAGATAATAAATCGGCATGTTTTTAAGGGCGGTGGCGTAGATGTTGGCATTCAGGCGATATTTATGGCAATTAACCACTGTGTTGACCCGGTGAGCAAAAATCAGTTCGCATTCTGGTATAAATACACCGTCTTGGAGAAAATAACCGGTGTACGGGCTGAGAAGTTGAATGCCGAGAATCTGTGCACCGCACTTGACTATTTTTATCCAGATGGGAAAGATAAGGCGGTAGAAATTGAAAAGGAAGTCGTTGAGAAGCTGAAAGAGCTCTTCGGCATCAAAATGGATTGTTTGTTTTATGATATCACTTCAACGTACTTCGAGGGGACGAAATGCATCATCGCAAGGCTGGGATACAGCAGGGATGGCAAACCAGATAAATTGCAGGTGAACATCGGTCTGGTGGTCACAAAGGAGGAACGTTTCCCGGTGTTTCATCTCGTCTTTGAGGGAAATGAAACTGATATAACG
>QEXZ01000154.1 GCA_003160755.1 Methanomicrobiales archaeon | reverse complement strand
AAAAGTTTTTTTATAAAAAAAGAAAAAGTGTTATGAGAGCATTTATTGCCGTGGACCTGTCTGAGGAACTAAGGGCGAAGATAAAGGGAATACAGAAGCAATTTGTAGATTTAGATAAACAAGGGGGAATAAAGTTAAAATTCGTGAATCCGTGGCAGGTGCATCAAACGGTGAAATTTCTGGGGGACATTCCGGAGAATATAGTTGAAGAGATTAAAATTGCATTGGCAGAGACAACTCAAAAACCGTTTGATATAAAACTACGGGGTGTGGGGTTCTTTCCCGAAGCTTCGCTGGAAAAGGCAAGAAACATACGGGTTGTATGGATAGGAATGGAAAAGGGAGAGGAGGGATTAAAGGCGCTGCAGAAGGAAGTAGAATCGGAGCTGAGTGCACTTGGATTCCCACCTGAAAAACGGTTCGGTGCGCACGTCACGCTGTGCAGGGTAAAAAAGCGTTTATCGCAAGCCGAAATACGGCTGCTTTTGAACAAGATAGTCGAGCTGAGGGATGTAGAAGTAGGAACGATGCTTGTAGAAGAGTTAAAATTAAAACGCAGCACGCTTACGCCTAAGGGACCTATTTATGAGGATGTGTGTGTGGAGAGGTTGGGAGAGTAGGGATGAACAAACATGGAAAGGGGATTACATTAACGGATTTTCTGCATTTGAAAAAGGAATTAGGCGATGACAACGATAAAGCCGAAGATAAAAATAAGTCTGGTGCTGAAAACAAAAGCAAAAGAGGAGTAGAAACAATCAAGGAAGATTTAAAAGAGATTTTAAAAGAGAAAGAAATGCCGCACATATACGCGGTCTATGAGGTCACGAAATATATAAGGCAGAAATTAGACAGGGATGAGGTGCTTAGGGACGTTTACGTAAAAGGGGAGATTTCCAATCTCCGTCAGCCTACTTCCGGTCATTTATACTTCACGCTCAAGGATGAACGTTCGGAACTGCGATGCGTGATGTTCAGGGAAAAGAATCGCAAGCTGAAATCTATTCCTGTGGATGGAACGAGCGTGATAGCGAGGGGTCGTATAAGTGTATACGAGAAGCAGGGGAAGTACCAGT
Organism: Methanomicrobiales archaeon; assembly: GCA_003160755.1. Lineage (GTDB taxonomy): Archaea > Halobacteriota > Syntropharchaeia > Alkanophagales > Methanospirareceae > QEXZ01. Next base: position 2,681 of record QEXZ01000154.1, on the reverse strand, counting down.
TATACGTGGATGAAATACAGGAAGAGGGGATAGGTGCACTATACCGTGCATTTGAACAGTTAAAAAAGAAGCTGAAGGAAGAGGGTTTGTTTGACGCCGCTTATAAGAAGCAGATACCGGGTTTCCCACGCCGAATAGGCGTCATCACTTCGTCCACCGGTGCTGCTATTCGCGATATATTGAACATCACGAGGAGAAGATTCCCGCACGTGCATATTTTGCTGGCGCCGGTTGCAGTGCAGGGAGAAGAAGCAGCTCCGCAGATAGCCAATGCCATTCGGCTGATGAACCGGGTGAATGCAGAGCGGATGAAAATAGACGTGCTGGTAGTGGGGCGAGGAGGAGGTTCAATAGAAGAGCTGTGGGCATTTAACGAAGAAGCCGTCGCCAGAGCGATTTTCTCATCTGAGATTCCCGTAATATCCGCGGTGGGACACGAAACGGACTTTACAATCGCTGATTTTGTTGCGGACCGACGAGCGGCAACACCGTCAGAAGCTGCGGAATTGGCTGTGCCCGATAAACGAGAAATCGAGAATAATTTGAGTTCTTTGAAGTTGAGAATGCAGCAGAATGCTTTTAAAGCGATTGAATATCACAGGAAGCAGTTGGAGAGCATCGAGCGAAATATTTTGTTTAGAACGCCTATGGAGAAGATAAACCAATATCGGCAAACGGTAGATGAAATAAAGCGAAGCATAACTGCGGAAATGACGCATCTCATCGCATTGCATAAGAAAAGTTTGCAGGCTCTTACTGGCAAGCTGGACGCTTTGAGTCCTCTTGCAATCCTCGACCGGGGGTACAGTATATGTTCGCGATTGCCAGAAGGTGAAATAGTACGGAGTGTACGGGATATTGCGATTGGAGATGCGTTGAGGATATTGTTTAGTGACGGTGAGGCCGTTTCGGAAGTAAAGGAGAAGAAGGGAGAAATTTGAACTATTGAAACAACGAAGAAAAGAGTTTATCTTGATACCTGTGTTTGGTGCAGACCTTTAAATTTGGGAGAAATCACTCATAAGAGCGAGAGCTTTTTCATAAAGTGTCACATTCATCCTGAAACCTGAGGAGTCAAGCTTTTTCAAGAGTTCTTTTCCTTCTTCTTCTGTAAGGGTGCCATGTCGCACGGCGTCTACGATGATAATCATTTTAAAACTTTAAATATTGAGAAAACGAAGAGGATGTATATCAAACTGGATAGAAGTCGAGAATCCGAAAGAGGTGGATGAATGGGTGCAGAAGCGGTGGTGTTGAATAAGGTATTTGAGATATTGAGAAAGGAGCTGAGTACTGAAGAGTACGTGACATACCACCAGGTGGTAACGCCGAGAATAGGAGATGCGACGAAGGAACTGCGGGAGAAAACGAAAGATTTGAGTTTGGAGGGAATTATTAATGGAGCGAAAAAGATAGAAAAAAAGGGGCGGTAGAAGTGAAGGCTAAAATAATCGTATTAGGAGTTGTATTGTTCTTTCTTTTGAGTGCAACGGTTGGTATGACCCCCGCCTTATCAAACGCAGGCGGGGAGGGGAGATGAGATAGAATGGAAGAAACAATAACTTTTGAGGAAGCGATGAAAAAGTTAGAAACCATAGCAGAGACATTAGGTGAAGGGAATCTTTCGCTGGAAGAGTCACTAAAGAGGTTCGAGGAGGGCATGGAGTTGTGCAAATTTTGCAATAAGAAGTTAGACGAAGCGGGATACAAAGTAGAGAAGCTGATGGAGAAGGAAGGCAGTGAGATAAGCGTGGAGGAATTCCAGGCCAAGGCGGAGGAGTGAACATAAGAATGAGAGCAGGGGAAAATGAAAAAGTGAGAGATGACTTAGAAAAAGCATTGTATTATGCAACGAAGTTCGCTAACAAAGTTTTTGTGGTAAAATTCAGTGGTGAAGTATTGGCGGATAAAGGCATAATGGACTTGGTAATTTCCGATTTGATCACGTTAAAATACGAAGCAGGCATAAATGTGGTCGTTGTTCACGGTGGAGGGAAGAGAATATCGTCTATAATGGACAAATTTGGTTTAGAGGCGAGATTTATTGATGGATTAAGAGTTACAGATGAAGATACACTGGAGGTTGTCCAGGCAGTACTATCTGATTTTAATCAAAAGATAGTTTGGAATATAAATAAAAAAGGAGGCAAAGCAGTTGGCATTTCTGCCGTTTCTGGCAATTTATTTACAGCAAGAAAAATACAGCCGGACTTAGGATTTGTTGGCCGCATAGAAAAGGTTGACAGTGAACTTGTCGCATTATTTACGCGAAATGGATATATCCCGGTAATCTATACAATAGGCGCAGACGAAGAAGGCACCCTGCTTAACATTAATGCAGACCACGGCGCGAGTGAACTGGCATGCAGTCTGCACGCGGAGAAGCTCATCATTTTAACACCGGTAAGAGGAGTGTTACGAGATATAAACGATGAGAACAGTTTGATACCGACACTGACATTATCAGAGGCAAAAAGCATTCAGGATGAGAGTTTTATAACCGAGGGTATGAAACCGAAAATAGAATCTTGCATAGCGGCAGTAGAGAACGGCGTTAAAAGCGCACATATTATTGGATTGAAAACCCATGCAATATTGCAAGAGGTGCTTACCGAAAAAGGCTCGGGAACGATGATAACAAACCTTTCTTTCAAAAAGAAAGCTTTACCAAAGAAACAATA
>QEXZ01000153.1 GCA_003160755.1 Methanomicrobiales archaeon | reverse complement strand
TAAACGCTACCGGCAATACCCCCTTACGAAGAACAGGCAACTGGCGTGTATTTAGACCTGTCTGGAATTACGATGCCTGCACCAGGTGTATGACATGCGTTGCCCGATGTCCTGATGGTTGTATTTTGGTAAATGAAGACGGCTTTCCATATACAGATTACGATAACTGTAAGGGCTGTCTGATATGTGTTGAGGAGTGTCCCACAAAGACCTTAGGGAAGGTAAGGGAGGTTCATGCCGAGAAGGTGATCGGAAAAGGACAAAAAGAAAAATAAATTATTGACACAGATTAACGCTTGTGGGCTCTGCCCACATCCCAGCAAGCCCTGAAAGGGCTTAATTAACACAGATGATAAAAATTAATAATGTTCAACGTAAATAAATCCGCGTAAATCCGTGTCTTAAATAGAAGGCAGTTATACTTTATGTACAATGGAAAAAGAGATGCTCACGGGCAATGCAGCGGCTGCCTGGGGAGTGAGATTAGCCGAGGTGGATTATATTCCAGTCTACCCGGTGACTCCACAGACAGAGATTATCGAGACATTGGCAAAGTGGATATCTAATGGGGATATGGATAGCAAGCTCGTTACTATGGGCTCAGAGCATTCTATGATTACAGCAGCAGGGGCTGCTTCTGCTACCGGGGTGAGGGCTTTTACAGCTACATCGAGTCAAGGGCTTATGTATGGTTTTGAGATGTTCTATACAGTGGCAGGATGGCGAGTCCCTCTGGTGATGGTAAATGTATCGAGGGGATTGTCTTCACCGATTACTCTCGAACCAGATCATAACGATGTCCTCGCAGCGAGGGATTCGGGATTTTTGCAGATACACTGTGAAACCTGCCAGGAGGTTTTAGATTCTCTACTGATGGCATACCGATTGGTAGAGGACGAGCGGGTGCTTCTACCGGTTATTGTGAATATGGATGGGTTTTATCTTTCGTTTACCAGAGAACCCGTAGAGGTGCCAGACTTGGAGACGGTTAGGAAGTTTCTGCCGCCTTACCAGCCAAGACATGCTTTTTTCAAGGCAAGTCAACCCATGGCCCAGGGCGTGGCAGTCCTTGGCGGGTCAATGTATTCTTATTTCAAATACCAGATGCACATGGCAAGTAAAAATGCGCTGGAGGTCTACAAAGAGGTATGTGTGGAATTTGAAAAGGAGTTTGGTCGAAACTATGATACCATAGAAGGCTATATGCTGGACGATGCCGAATATGTTCTCGTTATGACCAACTCATTTTCCTCCCTCGGAAAGGCGGCAGTGAAGAAGGCCCGAGAAAGGGGAATAAAGGCAGGACTTTTGAGGTTGAGGCTCATAAGGCCATTTCCAGTGAAGGATATAAGGGCTGCAATTAAAGGGAAGAGGGCTGTAGCGGTCATAGACCAGAACATCAGCATAGGCAAGGGCGGCATTCTGCATTCGGAGATTGCCAGTTGCCTGTATAATGAGAAACAGAGGCCTCTCCTGCTCTCTTTTATTGGTGGACTTGGTGGAAAAAACATAAGCCCGGGAGAGTTTGAGTTCATCTTTAATAAAATGATTAAGGTTAAGGGTATGGAGGGAGAAGAGGTAGAAACAGCTCAACTTCTCTATACAGAAGAGGAATGGAATGAAATGGCGAGATTGAAGGGGATAGCCGGAAAGGTGTAAAAGAAATGGAGATAGAGCGTATCAAATCTGTCAAAGACATACCCCCTGAAGAGAACGTACTCCCAGGCACTCCTACTTGTGCGGGTTGTGGGGGGCTTTTGACCTTGAGGCATTGTATGAAAGCTCTGGGTAAAAGGGTTGTTATCGTAAATGCTGCCGGTTGCTTTACCCTCCTTTCCATCTATCCCTTTACCCCTTTTAAGAATTCCTGGCTCTATGCAGCAATGGCATGTGCCCCTGCTGGGGCGCAAGGGATACGAGATGCTCTGGATATATTGATAAAAAAGGGTAGGCTTGACCCAGAAGAGGATTTGAAGGTGGTTGTATTAACGGGCGATGGGGCTGCTTACGATATGGGTCTTTCGTCTACATCTGCGGCTATCTACCGCAACCTCGACTTCTATTATATTTGTTACGATAACGAAGCATACGGAAATACTGGCTTCCAGCGGTCCGGGGCAACACCATTTGCATCAAAGACTGGAACAACCCCACCAGGAAGGATAAGTCCGATAGGATCGGAGCTTCCAAAGAAAGATCTCTTTGAAATATGGAATAGTCACAAGCCCCCCTATATTGCCACCATCTCGCCAGCCCACCCTGTTGATTTGATAAACAAGTTTAAAAAGGCAGAACAGTACACGGGACCAAAACTCTTTATAGCCCTTTCTCCCTGTCCTCCGGGATGGGCAACAGATCCTTCCTACTCCGTTAAACTTGCAAAACTGGCAGTTGATACAGGTATCTGGGCATTAAAAGAGGCTGTTTTTGGTGAGGTAAAACATACGGTTGTTCCAAAAAGATTTAAGCCTGTGGAAGATTATCTAAAAGAACAAGGACGGTTCGCCCATCTCTTTAAACCTGTGAGAAGGGAAGAGGCGCTAAAAAAGATTCAGGTGATGGTAGATGAGTATTGGAACAGACATAAGCTTCTTCTTTAGCCCCAAATCAATTGCCATTGTCGGGGCATCACCGAGACGTGGCAAACCTTCTCATGTCATCGTGGAAAACCTCAAGCGAATCGGTTACTCTGGGGTTACCTACCTGGTAAATCCAAACTACGAATATATCGACGGTTCCAGGTGCTACCGTTCACTCAGCGAGATACAAGACGATATCGATGTGGCTATCTTTGTGCTGCCTGCTCCAATAGTTATAGAGATCATGGAGCGCACTGACAATGTCAAGGGTGCCATTATTGTCAGTGCGGGGTTTAAGGAGACGGGCTCTGCGGGAACGAAGTTGGAGGAAGAGCTCAAAGGAATTGGTGAGCGGAAAGGGATACGGATCATTGGTCCAAACTGTATGGGCATCTATGATACGGTGTCCCGAATCGATACGTACTTTACACCGGAGGAGCGGGTGTGGAGACCGAAAAGGGGCGGGCTTTCCATACTCACGCAGAGTGGTTCGTTTGCTGAACTGATCATGGATGAGATGGCATCAGAAGGTATTGGCGTTGCACGGATAGTGAGTTATGGGAACCGGGTTGATGTTGGGGAGACCGATTGTCTCAATTTCTTGATGGATGACGAGGCAACCAAGGTTGTTCTCATATACATGGAATCGGTAGATGATGGACGGCGGTTCGTTGAGGCTGCATCCCGCTGCACAGAGAAAAAGCCTGTTGTGGTCGTGAAGGTTGGTAAAAGAGAGGCGGGAATTCATGCTGCTCGATCCCATACGGGGGCGATATCTGGGCGGTATGAGCTCTACAGGGCTGCATTTAAAAAAGCAGGGATCATTGAGGTGGACGGCTATGAAGGATTGAAAGATGCCTGTAAAGTTTTGAATACCTATGATCTGGTCGAAGGAAACAGGGTTTTGATTGTGACGGACGGAGGTGGCGTCGGGGTGAGCATGGCAGATGCCTGTGAAGATTTAGGACTCGACGTAAGCAAACTTACCGAAGAGACGAGAAAACGGCTGAGTGCAAAACTGCCCGGGTTCTTCGCTACGGGTAATCCCATAGACCTGACCGGCAGTGTTACTGACGAAGATTACGTTACAGCCCTCGATGGGGGGTTGCGGGATGCATTTGATGTCGTTATTGTTACTATTCTGTGGGGACCACCTAAACTCACCGAAAAGCTTGCCGATAAACTCAAAG
>QEXZ01000152.1 GCA_003160755.1 Methanomicrobiales archaeon | reverse complement strand
TATTAGAAGGCGAAGCGCATTATCTCTTACAGCGCAGGGAACAGGAACAAGGAAGAGGTACGGAGCGAATAACGGACGTAGTGGTAGTAAAGGCAAAGAAAGGCGATAAAGTCATAATCCCGCCTAATTACGGGCACGTGACGGTAAACCCGTCTGAAGCGACTTTGAAGATGGCAAACTGGATTGCAAACGCATTCTCATCAATATACGAGCCGATGAAGATGAAGGGCGGTGCAGCGTATTTCGAGCTGACAAATGGCGCGTTTGTAAAGAACGCGAAGTATGGGGAGCTGCCTGATATCAGATTCTTGAAACCATCGGATGTAGAAAAGGAAGCTGGACTGAATCTGAACCTGAGCAAAGAAACGGAAATGTACGAGCTAATTAAACAACCAGAAACACTTGCTTTTCTTACGAATCCCAATCTTTTAATAAAGTGAAACAATGGAAACCAAGAAAGAATGATTTTTGATAATCGGACGCGGATGAACGCAGATAATATGGATTTTAAACTTAATTTTGGCACTAAACCGGATGTTAAACGTAAGGTATTTGATAATTTGAGGAAATAGTTTTCTGCGTAAATCCGCGTAAATCTGCGTCCTAAATAGGTAGCAGTTAGGGTTTATATACAGGAATCTGAATCTAAACAATTAAAATGATTTTACAATCCGCCCTCCCGTTTATTGCAATAGCTTTTTTCCTTCTGGCGCTGGTATCCGGTCGGAAAGAATCAGATGGTGTTTTCTATTCATCGTGGTTTGGGAAATTAGTGGGTGCTTTAGGCTGGGTCTCTTTTGCTGGTTACTGCTATTTCGAAACGTTGCGCTGTTTAATGTTGGAGGACTACGTTCGCACGTCCTTCGCGCTGATATTTCTCGCTTTCTCGCTCCTCTTAGCATTCCTTTTGATGACAACGAGCGAAAAAGATGACGCGGATTTGGTTCTCACGATAACCAAAGTTGCACTTATAACCGCGGTCTTTTACTTCCCGTTTTCTGAATTTGCTCTTCTTGGCGATACACTTATTTTCGTCACCGCTAAACTAAGCGCTATGATGCTGAATCTGCTCAACGTGGGCGTTTATATGGTGCCTCCATCCAGCATTTACTCAACCAGCAGTTCTTTCCATGAAGTCTACAAACAACCGATAGTGATAATCTTAGCTTGCACTGCGATACAAAGTATGGCTCTTTTTATGGGTGTGGTTTTTGGTGTAACCGCTCCGATAGGAAGAAAGCTAAAAGCCTTTTGTGTCTCGGTTCCTGTTATATACGGATTAAACATATTAAGAAACGCATTAGTCGCCGCCGCATACTTTGAGCAATGGTTTGGCTCCCCTTTACACAGCTTTTTTATCGCACACGAAGTATTAGCGAGGATAGGTTCAATGATTGCGTTGATTGCTATTGCCTACGCAGTGTTCGTGATACTTCCGGAAGCGCTGGACCTGATAGAGGATTTGTTTCGATTTATTTTTAAATTTAAAACAACCAAAAGGAATAATTAAAGAGAAAAAATGTTCACGGACAATCAGAAGCAAGTATTTATTATCGGGCACAAAAATCCAGATTCCGATTCCATCTGTTCTGCTATTGGCTATGCATACCTTAAAAATGCTCTGGATAAGAAATACCTCTATGTTCCTGCCAGAGCTGGAGATTTAAATAGCGAAACAGGATTTGTGCTCGAAAAATTCGAAATTGAGTCGCCTATGGAAATAGAAAGTCTTGCAGCTACCGTCAGCGATATGAAATTTAAAAAACCTATTGTAGCATCACCAAATGACTCGATAAGGACTGTAGCTTCTTTAATGAAAGAAAGAAATATCCGCACTGTTCCGGTCATAGACTCCAGTAAAAAGCTATTGGGACTTGTTGGTCTAAAAGACATCGCGGAATATTACATAGATAATTTGGGACGCAAGAACTTGACGACCACACCGATTGACCTGAATATCTTAATCAATACCTTAAATGGGAAAGTAATTGCTAACCCAAAGAGGATTGACAAATTAACCGGTAGGTTGTTCATCGCAGCGATGCAAAAAACAACAATTTTAAATAAAATCCAAACCGGGGATATCTTCATTTTAGGCGATAGATCGGATATTCAAATAGACTCGATCAATTCTGGCTGTTCAGCTCTTATAATCACTGGCGATTCCGCAATTAGCCACGAAGTCAATAGGTTAGCAACTAAAAAGGGTACATTGATCATTTCTTCTCCTCACGATACGTTTACTACCGCCAGATTACTCGATTTATCCACGCCTCTCTATTCTATAATGTCACGGGATGTCCCGGTAGCTGGGCTTTATACGCGAATTTCAGAAATAAAGCAGAAAGTAGTAGAATCAAAATATCGCTGTTCGTTAATTGTAGATAGCGACAATCGGCTAATTAGCATAGTCACACGGACAGATTTGCTTCATCCAATAAGAAAAAAAGTTATTTTGGTGGACCATAATGAAACAGCGCAGGCGGTTGACGGCGTGCAAGAAGCGGATATATTAGAAATTATCGACCATCATAGAGTCGGGGACATATCTACACTAATGCCCATTCACGTTTGCAATGACCCTATCGGCAGCACATGCACAATTATTGCAGAATTAATGTTCCTTCATCGGGTTGCCATTCCTCGAGATATCGCGGGATTGCTTCTCTCAGGAATATTATCTGATACTTTAATTTTGACTTTATCAACAACAACGGAACGAGATAAAGAGGTTGCTCGTAAATTAGCTCGTATTGCAGATATTAAAATAGGGGAATATGGGAAAGAACTTTTAACGGCAAGTATAAACATTAAAGGAAAAACAGCCAAAGAAATCCTATTTTATGATTTTAAAGAATATTCGCTTGGTGATAAAAAAATTGCCGTTAGTCAAATAATGGTTATAGATAAAGAAGAGATAAGGGCTAAAGAAAGGGACATTAAATCGGAAATGGCGAAATTATGTGATGAAAAGCGATACGATTTAGTTGTTCTCCTCATCACGAATCCGCTGGAAACGGGGGAAGAGGTCCTGGTTAAAGGAGAGAAGTGGATAATTGAAAAAGCGTTTGCGGTTGAAGTACAGAACGATAAATGTTTTATTCCGCGGACGTTATCAAGGAAGAGAGACTTTATTCCTAAAATTGGATATGCTTTTGTTTAGCTCCTTTTATAACCACAAGATTACACAGATTTACTACATGTTTTTCATTTTTATGTTACTTTTTCAATACGCATCAAAGGATAACCCATCTCCTCGTCGTATTTCACTCTCGCATGCACTTCCACCTCTTCGTACCTAACCACGACTTCCACATCCAGCATTTCACCACTCAACTCACAATACTCGAATTTATTCCCATTCTCGCACTTTCTCACCTTTTCTCTGTCTATTTTCACTTTCACGGCGCTTACCCAGGGCTGAAGCGATACACTTTTTTCTATCGCGATCTCCAGCTCCTTCGCGGTTTTCGTGCTCACTGGAGTGCCTATAAACTGGTGATATAGCGCACCTAATTTGATGCCTGCTTCGAATAATGCTTTGTCTCTATTGTATATTTCCTCTTTCTCGGTCATCTCTCTGTCCTCGGTGAAGGTTACACAACACTTTTTCTTTTTTACATAACACTTTCTTTTAGAAAAAGAACCTGTGCTAAGAAAATAATTCTTTTGGTAAAGCTTTTCTTTTAAAGAAAAGGTTTGTGCTAAAAGAAAAACAAATAATTTTTTCTTTCTTAGCACAGGTTCTTTCTTTGGAAAAGAAAGAAAGTGTTGTGTTAATCTCGTGGTTCATTATTTACTATTTATTACTGGAATGACTA
>QEXZ01000151.1 GCA_003160755.1 Methanomicrobiales archaeon | reverse complement strand
TTCGAGCACGTCAAGGGCGACTTGCAGTATTTTCCGCTCGTTCTTTTCCTCCATGCTCACTATTAGGCTTTTTGTGAAAATAAATTATAGACACAGATTAACACTCGTGGGCTCTGCCCACGATGTGTAATCTTGTGGTTTTAAAATACTTTTCGGAATGACTATAACTCCCAAAACCTCTTCGTCCTCATGTATCTCCTCTCCTCCTCCAGTATATTACGATAAAAGTCATACTCGTACTCATACTCGCCCTTTATGTCTTTAGACCTCCGTATTATTCTCGATGCCACTTCCGGCCCTATACCACGAGCCGCAAGTGCAATCACGGCGAGAACGCCATGCGACAAAACCAGATTTGCGTTTCGATACACTCTTTTCACACGCTCTTTATTCTCCTTTTCAACAGCGGAACCTGTCCTTCTCACAACTTTGATTTCTTCCTTCTCCCACGGTTTTAACGCAGCAATCAACCTCGAGTTGCAAAACGGGCAAACAAGCGATTCCGTCCCGGATTCAATTACCGTTTTCACACGCCTTTGCGATTCCCAGCGCTTGCAATACACACAGAATAAAATCACTCTGTCGTTCATTATTCTGTTCCTTAACGCATCTATAATCAAACTTTCGTTTCGTTCAGATGCCAGTACGTCGCGCCAACTCAAATACCCGGAGGCGCCAATGGGACTTAACCCTAACCCGCATGAAGAAAAACAGAGTTTTATCTCGCCGGATTTTACCCCTCTCAATACTTCTTTCGTTCGCTCCACGTCAAGTTTATCCGCGAAGATGTCATTCACGGTCTCTTCGTATATCGGCGTCCCCGAGAATAATTTCACCAGCGTATCGGCGGAAATCCGTTTCCTATCAAAGTCCTTACGCAACGCACCGAAACGCTTCGCTACGTTCAACAGCTCCCATTTAAGCAGAAAGGAGTTTTTCAGTGTCTTTTCTAATATCGGCTGGACGAATTCGGGTTCAATTGAGTTCAACGTCTGCTGCAGTGCTTCTTTCTGCATCCTTCTTCCTGATTTTATTTTTATCCGATAGGGGTCTATCTCCATGGAAATATCCGTGCCGAGTCGAGCGCCTAATAAAGCAACAATCAGCCGTCCAAGCGTCTCGTTTACACGATGCCCAAAGCAAGCGTTTATCACCGCCTCTTTTTTGTCTTTCGTGATTTCTACAACCACTTCCTTCGCCGTTGGCACTGGACACTTTTCCTTAATCTGCTCTTTTATTAGGTCTATGAGCGTTTCCAAACAAGAGGAATTCACTCGCACTCCATATTCCCGCTTCAAATCCGTCTCTAAATCCGCAATCTTTCCCACCGCCGAACTCGAACCCTGACCTAAATCAGAAGCGAAAAAAGAAGCGATTTTGTTTCTTAACTCACCTACTTCCTGTGCAACCGCAAAAGGAACGGGTATTTCCTCGCCTTCCCATTTGGGTATCTCGCCTTCCCTCTTTACACCGGGTTCTACGTTTATCCTTTCTTTCTCTCCTTCTACATCCGAATCCACTATTCGCCACGTTTCGCCCTTTGCAACGAATAACGCACCGGGAGCCGCGAAATTCAGCATGAACCGCTCGTCCAGCAGGCATATTAGCTTCCCGCTTACTATGTCATACACCTCGTATTTCCTCTCGTCCGGAATCATCGAAAGATTCTCGTAATAATACGTTCTCGTGCTTTTACTCCGCCGTATATCCCCCCCATCTATTCTTACCAATCTCTCCTCCTCTAACTGCTCTATCACACGCATCATCGAATCAAAAGAAACGTTCCTGAACGGATACGCCCTTTTTATCCGCGAATGAAGTTTATCCGTCGAAATGGCACCAAAGTCCAGCAGCATACCACAAATTTGATTTGCTAAGACGTCCAATGAACCTTCCTTCAGCTTTATGTCTTCTATTTCTCCATCCCTTGCTCTTCGTGCAATCACCAACGATTCAGCTATATCGTCAGGGGTAAGGGCAATGACCTTGCCCGCGGAAATTTTTTGAACGAAGTGCGAGGCACGTCCTACACGCTGCACCAATCTCGTTACTTCTCGTGGCGATGTATATTGAATCACGAGCTCAATCGAGCCGATGTCAATGCCGAGTTCCATTGAACTGGTGCAAATAAGGCCTTTTATCGCTCCCTGTTTGAATTTGTCCTCCGCTTCTATCCTTATCTCTTTTGACAGTGAGCCATGATGAACGCCGATTAACCCGGGTTCAAACTTGTTTATAATCGAAGCGAGCATCTCCGCCGCTCTTCTCGTGTTCACGAATATCAAGCTCGATTTGCACTTTTTCACCGCCGTCCTTATGGTTCTTACATGAGCTATCACTTCGGGGTCAACGCCCAGCTCTTTTGCCTTATTTGCATCTCTTTTCGTCTTTTGGGGGTTTAAAACCTCTATTTCAATCGCTTTTGTGGAAACCGTGTCCGTGTTCACAACCTGCATCTTCTCACGCCCACAACCGGCGAAAAATTTCGCTACTTCTTCCGGATTGCCAACGGTTGCGGACAGACATATTCGTTGAAAATCACCTGCGAGTTCTGCCATTCGTTCTAACGCAACTGCAAGCTGTGTTCCTCGTTTGGAGTTCGCTAATTCGTGCACTTCGTCTATTATCACGTACTGCAGCGATTTTAAATTCTCTCGCAGCCTTTTTCCCGGGATCATCGCCTGTATCGTTTCCGGTGTGGTGATGAGCATATCAGGCGGGTTTAAGGCTTGTCTCCTCCTTGCATACGTGCTGGTGTCGCCATGTCGAACTTCTATGGTGATGCCTAGTTGAACACCCCATTGCTCCAGCCTCGAAAGCATATCGCGATTCAAAGCGCGTAAAGGTGTGATATAAAGGGCATAGAAACCTTTTTTCTCACTGTTTCGTTCCTTCTCTTTCGCTTCCAGTATCTTCTGAAACACCGGTAGAACAGCAGCTTCGGTCTTGCCCGAACCCGTGGGTGCTATGAGCAATACGTCTTCCCCTTCTAAAATGAGTGGGATGCCTAATTCCTGTGGTTCCGTGGGCGCACGAGCGGAAAACTTCTCTGTCTTTTCTAATACATTCCGAATTTCTACGTTGAGCAAAGAGAACGCGTTCATGGCGGTGATTTATTTTTATTTAAACTAAACTGTTTTTTTGTTAGAAACATTAATAGAAAAACGTGATGACGATGGAACTAAACGTAACGATAAAACTGAAGCATGGAGTTGCAGACCCTGAGGGCGAGAACACGAAAAAAGCCCTGAATTTGCTCGGGTTTAGAAACGTGCGTAGCGTAAAATCACTAAAATCTTTTAGGATAGAGATAGAGCCAGGAGAAGGAGAAGACGAAGAAAAGGTGAAGCAGGAAGTAGAAGAAATGTGCAGGAAACTTCTTGCTAACCCGGTAATACATGATTATGATATAGTGGTGGTGAAAAAGGAAGGATGAATACAATAAAGAGCGAAAAATCCTAAATCCTAAGCCCCATAGTTTAGTATTCCGAATTTAGCGTTTAGGATTTATTTATATGTCCTCAAAATATTGTAAAAGGAACAAGGATATTCGATGAAATGGTAGAGATAGACCCCTGGGGTGTTGCGGATATAAAAGATTACGCGAGGCTATTTACGGAGTTTGGCATTACTCCTTTTAAAGAGCTACTGAACAGGATAGAGGAGCCGCATCTATACATGCGAAGAGGTATAATCGTTGGACACCGTGGATACGAAGAAGTACTGAGGGCGATGAATGAACGGAGCAAATTTGCAGTGATGAGTGGTTTTATGCCTTCCGGTAGAATCCACTTAGGCGGTAAGATGGTAATGGATGAGATTATAT
>QEXZ01000150.1 GCA_003160755.1 Methanomicrobiales archaeon | reverse complement strand
AAGAGCTTTTCTTTTCTCCCTCTTCTTGCCCTCGCTCTTCATCATCAAATTCACGTAACAGTTCCTTCTGCCTTTTACTCACTTTTGTTGGCGTTACTACCTTCACTCTCACCAGCATGTTCCCTCTGCCATAGCCCCTCAAATCAGGCATTCCGTGATTTTTCAGCCGGAAAACCGTGTTTGGTTGCGTTCCAAGAGGCATTTTTATTTTCGCCTTGCCCCCTTCTATCGTCCTGACTTCTATCTCATCGCCAAATACCACTTGTGCAAAGCGAACAGGGACTTCACAAAACAGGTTGCTTCCTTCCCTTCTGAAGAATTCATGCTCTCTTACATGCACTACGACGTACAAATCACCCGACGGTCCCCCTCGTTCCCCTGCTCCCCCTTCTCCTGCAATCCGTAATCTACTTCCTGTATCTACACCTGGCGGTATTCGTACCGATATACGCTTGCTCACGCGGATTTTCCCGCTCCCACCACAATTCTCACAGGGCTTCTCCACTACTTCCCCTCTCCCCCCGCATCGAGGGCAAACAGAGATAGAAATGAACTGGGCAAACCCCTGCCTTTGCACATTTTTTATCTGGCCGGTTCCTCCGCATGCAGAACAGGTTTTTAATCCCCCTGTACTCGCACCCGTTCCCCGGCATGAAGGGCAGCTATCTTCCTTAGAAACGTTTAATTCCTTCTCCATCCCTTTCGCAGCTTCCGCAAGGTCTATCTCAAGGTCATATCTGATGTCGCTTCCTCTCTCGGCTCTAGCTCTGGGTCGGTATCCTTCCTCCGCTCTTGTGTATCCCCCTCTTCCAAAGAGGTCCTCAAATATAGACCCGCCTCGGGTTCTCCCAAAACCAAAATTAGCACCGAAGAAGTCTCTGAATACATCACCAAATATGTCCTCTACATCGCCGTATCGCGTGAAATTGGACCACTCAAATCCCCCCGGACCGAAGTCAACACCCGCATGCCCAAATTTATCGTAGTTTACACGCTTCTGTGGGTCTGATAACACCTCATAAGCCTCAGATACCTCTTTAAACTTCTCCTCTGCCTCTTTCGGGTTATCCTTATTGAGGTCAGGATGGTGTTTTTTCGCCAATCTCCGATAGGCACGCTTTATCTCTTCCTTCGATGCTCCTTTATCCACGCCCAGTATCTCGTAGTAATCACGCTTTGCTGCCAATTCCGCTTCACCCTCCGTTCAAGAATTAGTTTATCTCTATTGTTTAAGATTTTTAAGATGCCTTTGGTTTCATCTGTTCACTGCTTCTTTCCATAGGAAATGGGTGGCGATTTTCTGTATTTTTGCATACCCTTTATATATAAGGTCGAACTTAGTTTCATTCATTCATTGAAAAAGTGAAGGGGTGAAGGTGAAGATGGTGGCGAAGGTGCGCGTGGAAGTGATAAATGAAGAAGGGATGAAAATCTCCACGGAACACGAGGGGGATTTTATGGACGAATCGTTTAAGCCCTCTATAATAAGCAGTATGGTGAGATTTTTGGAAAATACGCTTCCCTCGCCTTTCCTTTCTGACCCTTCTGAGGTTGACAGCGAAGACCTCACGATAAAGGAGCGATTGGCGTATTTTTTGCGATATGACGAAAAGTCGCCAGTTGATTGGTTCACTTCTTCACAGATTAGAAGAATATACGAAGAAGCGTATGGTGAGAATGTACGCCTCAGCACGTTATCAACGTATTTAGCGAATATGCATTCCGAGGGTATTTTGGTAAGAAAGGGGAGCAGGGCGAGGAGGGAATACCGATTAGCTAAGAGTATGTCTGCCTCACGTTCTGAGTCGGGTTCTGGTTCCCGTTCCCGTTCGGGCGCGGATGCTACCGCGAATGTCAATTCCGATGACATGGAACTTATAGAATGTCTTCCACTCCACGACCTCATTCCAAGATAGTTAATAACAGACGATAGAGGTTTAGCGGGTTAGCGGTTTGGAGGGTTAGAACGGCTACTAATACCTGACAGCTAAGGCACGGTCGAATTTTCTAGTGAAATCACCATCTACACCCTTAAAATTCACCGTGGAGCACACGGAGAACGCAAAGGCACCAGAAAGCATAAGCAATGATTGAAACAGTCTTAAAACTCTGCGTCCTCTGCGCTCTCCGCGGTGATAAATCACTATAAGGTCAATACTGAAGAAGAATTTCTTTTATCTGCTCTTTAAACTCCTCTAAAGAACCTTCATTCTTTATCACCTTGTCCGCTTTTTTCATTGCTTCTCCCATCCCCCACCCGAACTCTCTCTCTTCACGCTTTTTGAATTCGTCAATGCTCGATAGGTCCAAATCATCGCCTCTACCGCGGGATTTTATTCGTTCATATCTAAAGCGAAGCGGGGCATCCACTCGCACAAGCACGAACTGGGCACAAAATTCGTTTTTAAACGTTTCTACTTCGGCAATCCCTCTTATTCCATCTACAACAATGACTTTTTCGGTTTTGCCCGCGCTTTTTTTCTGCGCTTTTATAGCGGGAATGCACCGTTTCGCAATCACATCCATCCCTTCATGCGCCCTCAGCTCGTTTGCCACTCTGCCTGCATTTTCGTCACTCAACGGAAGCCCTCGCTTTCTTAACTCCTCTCTTATCACCTCTCCCATCGTTATGACAGGAATGCCGAGTTCCTTTGCCACCAGAGCTGCTTCCGTCTTTCCCGCTGCTGGCGCACCGACAAACGCAAACACAAACACAAGCACTAATACCGATACCTCTCCCGTAGCCACTTCTCTGCAGCTCCCCTCGCAAGTCTTCGCTCGGTTGCTGCGTAAAATATGTTCACAACACAGAGTAATTCCCCTTTTCCCACCTTACCATCAGTGAAGGGATGAAAAATGACTTCATCAAGCGCTCGCCTCTCCTCAACTCCCTTTGCCTTTCCCACCGCTGCGAGCGAAGAAACCACACCAAGTGCGTGTCGCATTATGAAGCAAGGCAAGACTATCGCCTTTGGGGGCAGCTCTATTTCTCCTATCTTTATGTTCACAAGTTCACTTTTCCTCACTTTTTTATCCTCCTCTGCGATGACCATTTCCCATTCGCCGTGTGGACCGACGGTGAACCCATAGGGAAACGCCTCTGTTTCCCGCCGCTCTATTTCACCACCGATTTTATCTTTCCAGAAAACACATCCTACTTTTGCCATGTTCTTTGATTTGTCTTTTTACAATAAAAAGAAAAACTGCTGTGTCAATCTCGTGGAATCTCGTTGTTTTTGTAACGCTCCAATCGTTTATCCCAGTACGCATCCAGAATTTCTGATTCTTCAGAATCTTCAAATATAAGCTCGCTTTGCCCCGACTTGGTTATGGTCCCCACATAATTCCAGGAAACACTCTGCCATTCGTTTTCGGTCAGTTCCCTGCCGATTGCTTCTTCGACAATCGCACGTTTTAAAACGAGTTTTTTATCCCCCCTTATTCTTATCTGCATTCCGAAGGCGGTGTAATCTGCGTGGTTGCCTCTACCACGGTTGTAGTCGCAAACGGCTTTTGCAATAGACAGATTCGCTGGTACTGCTTCAATAAAAACACTTACCATTGGTCGCTACCCCTCATATACTTCTAAACAAATCCCAAAACTAAATAATATAAATCACTTCCTCGCCTTCTTCCCTTGTTCGTATCCTCACTTCATTCAGAGATGCGGCATGGTAAGCAATTGCAGCGAGTTCTTTCAGCTCTTCGTGGCTGAATACATCTTCTTCTTTTATTTCACCGCCTGGAACAAGCTCAATCCGACCCTGTTGTATCACATACGGGCAGTGTGCAGCCCCGGCCTCTTCCAGTTCTTTTGCTATGCGTTCCACTTCCTCTGCACCGGCAAGATGTTTGAATACCGTT
>QEXZ01000015.1 GCA_003160755.1 Methanomicrobiales archaeon | reverse complement strand
TTGGTAGCGCCAGACGTGATGAAACGAGTAAAACTAAAGACCGATGCGCTGCTGTTTGTAACTCCTGACGCTTCTTTTCCTAACCGACCCTCTGAACTCACGGAGGATAGTTTAGGAACGTTAAAAGAAGAAGTAAAACGTAAAAAAGCTGATTTTGGCGCTGCTTTTGATGGCGATGGTGATAGAGCGGCAATTGTAGATGATAAGGGGAGAATGCTAAGCGCAGACCAGTGTGGCGTCATACTTGCTAAGAATTTATTACGTGATAGAAATGGAATTGTTCTGGCAAACGTTGAATGCTCAATGCTTATCGAGCGTGAGGTAGAAAAGCTGGGTGGTAAAATAGAACGAATACCGGTAGGTCATACATTCCTAACAAAAGAAGCGAACGAAAGAAACGCAGTGCTTGGTATAGAATCAAGTGGGCATTACGTCATTCCTTCTTTTTTCCCGTTTGACGATGCGATGATAATCCCGCTAAAAATAGCGGAGATCCTGGCAGAAACGGGAAAGAAGTTATCAGAACTCGTGGATGCGTTGCCAACGTTTCCTAAGGAGAGGATGAACCTTGAATGTGATGATACGATGAAGTTTGAGGTGATGCACGCTCTCGCTGAGCGGTTAGCATACGAATATGGCGCCGACAGGATAAGCACGATGGACGGGATAAGAATAGACTTTTTGGAGGAAGGCTGGGCGCTGATAAGGGCTTCTAATACCTCGCCGTTGATACGAGTAACGGTGGAAGGTGCAACGGAAGAGGTAAAGGAGAAGTTGATGAAAACGTTCGTGAGTGTCACGAAAGAAGAGATAACAAAAGCTTTTTAATGTGATATTTATTCGCTAAAAACTGAAGAATTTGCCAAAAAATTTGACAATGGGGAGATGGGAGACGATTTGGATTTCTTTGAATGGTACGCCTTCATGAACAGTTACAACAGGGTGGAAAAGAGGCAGAGAGTTCTCATGGAGAATCTGAAATTTGATTATGCGATGGGACAACGCATCGCATCATAGAAAAATCGAAACTTTTCCTTTCCATATCCACACAAAAAGCGAGATATTGCCTTCTGAATAAGTTCGATTGGGTGTAAGATATGGGCTGTCTGGTATTAGTACCACTGAAACCCAAAACCTAAATCCTGGCACCTATCACCCCCCCTATTTCTCCTCCAGCCTCGCCTCTTTCACCACCAATCTCGCTGTATTCTTGTCCTCTTCCTCTATTTCGCTTTCCTCTATAACAAGCCTTTTCTTGAACATTTGTGCGGGTCCATCAAGCACCAGCGATTCAAATTCGCCACCTTCTCCTGCAATGTTCATTCCTATTTTCTTATCCAACGCAACCAATCGGTCAACGTCTTCTTCTGTTATCCTCCTACCAAGCCAGCTCTTGTCTAACCCGTACGCACTGATACCCGTGAAAATCACCTCGAATGTATTTACCACAAGCCGCATCTCCGTTTCCTGATTGACGTGCCATAACGGCGAGAACACCTTGAGGTTTTCTTCCGCGGCAATTCGTTCTATTCGTTCCTTCTGGTAATTACTCCATAAAGCACCTGTTATGACTCCTTCTATCCCGTATTTCGTCTTCGATTCCCTCAATGCCGCTCTTAAATCCTCCAGCTCCTTTTCCTTCTCCCCTTGCGTTTCTTCCATAATCAGAGGCAAGCCCATCGCTTCCGCTTGCAGCTCTACCAACTCTATCGCAGGTGTATGGAACATATACGATTCGGGATTCTGGCTTTTCAGCGTGATTAAACATTCCACGGGGTAGCCTTCCTTTAGCATGAGCCAGAGTGCATAAGCACTGTCCTTCCCGGAACTGAAGAGGCAGCCCAACTTCGCGTTTCGAGAAGCGTAAAAAGTTCTTAGATAATCTCTCTTATACCTGAACCCTTTTTTCTTTGCTAGCTTTTCTATCGCCTTGAGAAAATTCGAGCCGTACTGCACCGCTCTCTTTTTTCTACCCGCGACTTCCTCCAGTCCAAGGTCTCGTGCTATGTCCCTTAAAATCAGCTTATTCTCCGTCTTATCGTCTGACAATTTATACGAAGCGGGTATTCGCAATGCGTAATCCACAAAATCCGGAGCCAGAAACGGTGCTCGTAACGAAATCCCCTGTGCTTTCGCTACCAGTTCGTCCCGGTAAAGGTCACGCTCGTGTGTCCTCAACAGACCCGCTAAACATTCCTTATTCAAATCTTCCTTCTTTACTCGTCTGTGTCTTTCGTAGCCTGCAAATAGCTCCTCCGCGCCCAATCCGTAAAGAACCGTTTTTATACCGCAATCTTCTTTTGCAAACTCGCATGCTACGTATAAAGGCAACGCCACACTTGTCATCATAACGTCCGTATCCTCAATCACGGGAACGACTTCTTTGACATATTTCTCGAGTTCCTTAACCCGCATCTTCTTTAGCTTCCACTCAACACCCAAATCCGCTGCAAAACGCTCCGCAAATCGTAAATCCTCCGCTTCCTTCATTCCCGGCTCCTCTACCGCCACCGTATAACAGACAAAATCAGCACCCAAATCCTTGCATAAATAAGCGATGAGTGTAGAATCCAACCCGCCTGAGAAGAGCACGCCAAATTTATCTCCCGAACGTGAGGGTATCCTGCTCGAAATACTCTCTCGCAGCAAGTGCAGCAAATCTCCTTTTAGCTTCTCCTTGTCCTCTTTTAGCTCGGGTTCAATGTCAAAAAAATCTCGTTTCTCGAAACTCAGCCGGTCTTCCCGTATGTCATATTTTAGCAGCACTCGTGGGTCAAGCACAATTGCATGCGGAAATCCCATCGCTTCCAACCCTTTTTTCTCCGAAGCAAATGCAAATCCATCGGCATGTGCGAAGCAAACGGGTTTTAACCCTATTATGTCCCGTGCTATGCACAACTTATCGCTATTGCCTTCACGTATCCAATGTGCAAATGCATACGCAGCATCAACCCTTTTCTCGGAAAGAAAAGCTTTTTCGTTTAATTTACCCTTGTTGTAAATCTCTGCATCTGCAACGAACTTGTCTTTTGAACCTTCGCTTGAAGCAGGTGGTTTACATGAGCAACACGCAATACAATTCCTGCTTCTCTCTCCCTTCACAACCTGCTTTAATTCTTGCAGGTCTTTTGAATGCCAATCGCCTTTTTCCGTGCTAATTCTGAAGTCTGTCTCCCTGCCCTTCTTCAGCACGTCTAAACCCGTGATTACGAGTTCGATTGACTTTTCGTTGTTAAAAACGCCGATTATTTCGCACATAAACTTTTCTTTTAAAAATTCACACTATCGTTTCTATCACCCTCGCATAAGCGGGTCGCGTAATAAATATCCCGAATAGCAACCCGACGATGGTTACAATCGCAAAACCCCTTAATGTACCAAGCGCCATCAAAGCGAGTGCAAGCATCGCCACGATAGTGGTCGTTGCAGATACGAATATTATACCAAATGCAAAGTCTATTCGTTTACGATACATTTTCGCGGAAGAACGACCACCGGAAAGCACTTCGTCCGTTATTATTACCAACTGGTCCACTCCCGTGCCAATTACCGCTATTATCCCTGCAATGCTCGGCAAATCCAACTGCCAGTGTATCAACGATGCGAACCCTAATATCAGTATCACTTCACTGAAAAGCGCGAAAAACATCGGCAATACTATTTTAGGCTCCCGGTATCGCAGGAAAACGACCCCCGTAACGGAAATAAGAGCAAGCAAGCCCGCTATTAATGCGCCATTCTTGAATTTCGCTCCTAAATATGCGGGCACTTCTCCTGAACCTATTATATCCACGTTTACCGGTAACGCACCGGCTTTCAGGTGTATTATCAATTCTCTTGCCTTTTTTCTCCCTTCCTCTTCTGGCCCCGTGTTTGCAATCCACCAGTAAATAACCCCTTCTTCCAGTTTCTTGCATGCTTCGTCCGCTATCGGTGCGCTGTACACCACAACGTTGTCAAGCAGCATTGCCAGTTCGTGGTCCCCGGGATTATCTACAGCACCGAACTCAATCGCAGAATCCCTTAATGCAGTTGCTCCGCCTTCATTTAGCGCAAAGGGTGCCCCCCATTCCTCATACTCCCCTTCAGGCCCTTTCCTCATCTCGCTCGTTGGCGTTGTCCCTACACTTTCTATTCCCTCGCTGCCATACATGACATGAGCAGTGATATTCTCTATCTCTTCTAACCGTTGCCCAGTCTCTATGTCCCCCTTCGTTCCATTCGTCTGCATCCGTATCTCAAACTTACCGGGTTTGCCCACCATGTCCCTCGCCGTTCGGATGTCTATGCCAGCTAAGTCTATAATCATGAGGTTATCGCCAACCGTTCTTATCGTAGTGCTCGCTAATCCCAGCATGTTTATTTTTGTCTCTATTATTCGACGTGTTTCATCCCTTGTCGCCCGAGTTATAGAATCCTCAAAGAAGTCTTCACCGTTTGGTTTCTTCGCTATATCTGCATTAATGCCCCTTAACACCTCCAACAACTGCTCTTTTGTAACGCTCTTCCTTATCTCATACACCACTCCGCCATCATCAGCCTTGTAAGGCGTTACCTCCGTATCTAACTCCTCTTCGAGAAACTCAACTACTTCACTCTCATTAACAGATGTTGTATTTATCTTGACAAGAGTCCCCTCTAATTTCAACTGCAACGAACTCCCTCCAACTAAATCCAAGCCGTATCTCAGGTTGCCGTTTATCCCTGCGTCCGCAGGCGGTGGCGGATATACATAGATGACAACCAAAGCGGCAAAAACGCACAATATCACTGCCATTACCCTTATGTCCCCTAACAATCCTTTTTCGCCTTTTTTCATCGTGTCTGTCCCTTATCTCCACTCCTTCCCCTTCTCTACTCTATATACCCTATGCTTCTATACTTACGAAATTATATGATTCCTGTGCTTTAAAATTCAAAAGAATACAATACACTAACAAATGTTTTCAGAAGTAAAAGAGGGAACCACGAGGATATTAATACCGACACAAACTACAAAGTCAATTTTTTATAATCCGCAGATGGAATTGTGCAGGGACATAGACATAGCGGGAATAGCTGCTTTTGTTTCATCGCTTCCTGCATCATGGCAAGGGCAAGGGCAATGGCAGGGGAAAAGCTCTCTGACATACATAGATGCGCTTGCAGCTACGGGCGTGAGAGGCGTTAGAGTGGCAAAAGAAGTTGGCTTACGCGTGGTTATTAACGACCGAAGCCGAGCCGCTTACGAAGTCATAAACCGAAACATAAAGCGGAATGCAGTTGAAGAAAGAGCGAAGGCGTATAACGAGAATGCAAATGTGCTTCTACTTCAGAATAAGTATGACCTGGTGGACTTAGACCCCTTTGGCACGCCAGTTCCGTTTCTGGATGCCGCATGTAAATCGGCGAAGAAGCTATTGCTCATTACTGCGACAGATACCGCACCCTTATGCGGAGCTCATTCCGGTGGCTTGAGGAAATATGATGCGAACCCTCTTAACACCGAATATCATAAGGAGATGGCAACTCGTATTCTCTTAGGTAAAGTAACGAGAGACCTGTGCAAGTATGACAGGGCGATACGGCCACTGCTATCTTATTCCAAGGCGCATTTCGTAAGGCTCATAGCACAAGTGGAAAAAGGGGCGAAAAAAGCCGATGAGTGTATGAAACGGCTTGGGTTTATTGCGCATTGCTTCTCCTGCGGCAACAGGTTCGCTTTTGCGTGTTCCAACCTGATGGAACTGAAAGTAGAGAAGAAATGCGGGGTATGTGGTGCGAAAATACGCATTGCAGGTCCTTTATACATAAACACAATAAAACAGAAGGGTTTTTGCGAACGGGTGCATAACGAACTGGAGAAAAGAACACTGGGTAAAAAGAAAGAAGCAATGAAAATCGTTGAGACATCTATAAACGAGTTGGATATACCTTTTTTTTATGAGCATCACGCGATATGCAAGGCGTTAAAAGTTCCTCCTTCTTCCATTTCGTCGTTAATTAACGCTTTACAGTCAAGTGGGTTTTCCGCGAGCAGAACGCATTTTTCAGATACCGCATTTAAGACGAATGCGAGAATAGAAGAGATAAAGAGCATTTTGAAGGCATAAATTATAGACACAGATTAACGCAGACCGACGATAAAAATCAACAATGTTAAACTTAAATACGTCCGTGCCGTGTAAATCCGTGTCTTAACTTTTTTGGATTTTCTCAATATATGCCTCGTTTTCTTTGCCTTTGTCTATTTAAAAATACAATTACCACTATTGCGATAATCACCACTACCGCCAGACCACCATAATTCAGATGCATTTTAGCGCCAACTGCCGATTCGGCATTTTGTTTTGCAAGTTCAGCATAATAAGAAGCATTTGTTGCTGCTTCTATCGACTCTTTTGGCCACCCTTCCCAATATGCCTCTTCAGCGTCTTTAAAATACAAACTGGCCGTTTCAAAATTCGTATCTGCTTCAGAGACGTCAGTTCCTTTTTCTGTAGCGTTAGCAATAGTCCCATTCGCACTGTTTAACTTTTCTCGTGCTTCATCTATTGCAATTATAGCCGACTCACTTATCTCAGATGTCACATCCTTTTTTATATCTATCACCAAATATTCCCCCTCTGTTGTCTCCTGCGTTATGTTTAGCAAAGTGTACGGCGTTCTCTTCCTAACTTCCGGTGCTGCCCCCGACCAAATTACTGTAACTTCTTCTCCCACTTTTTGGGGGTCCATCGTATAAGAGCTGCCACTTTTGAGTACCTCCTCCATTATACCGCCCTTTGCTCCTTCCAATTCAGAATAAAAAGTAAGTGTGGATTTGCCTATTTCTCCACTAATATTAGTTAAAACAACTTTTATGGAAACTTCAGTGCCATTTTTTACCATTTCCGTTCCATACACCTTCTCATAATGTATACTTTTTATTTCCGCATCCACGGAACGGGATTTCGGTAAAGTAGTTGGCTCTTTCGCAACAGCCCCGCTTACGCTCACGCAGAGCGACATCAAAAAAAACGCCAATATTAGAAACGCTAAAAGAAAAACTGCTCCTTTTGGTAAAGCTTTTCTTTCCAAGAAAAGGTTTTTTTTCAACATTATCATCATCTCTCTATCTTACTTACCTCAGAACAAAGGCTTTATACTTCCGTTTGTATCCATTAATTCCTGATATTCACGCTCCTTCTCACTTGTCACACCTTTTAATGTCTCCTGTGCTTCTGCCCCCATTTCCTGTAACTCTTTTATTCTTGGTATATCAGATACGCCGGAAAATAGCACAATTGTCGCCACATGTTCACTCTTTACAACCGGGAAATCGCCGCCTCGTACTTCCGTTCCTCTTATTATCTCCTCTATCCGTTCCTTCGATTTCTCCATGCCCTTCCTACTTAACTCCTCCGGTGGTCCCGCTGCTATTACCAATGCCCTTTCCGCACTTGACGGTTCACAAGGAATCGTTAATCTGCCTGCTACTGCTCTCCTTGTCAAAGAGGTAATCCTTGTAACTGAATCCAGCTTATCCATCGTCCCCTTCTTCTTGAAGAACTTCTTTAATCCTCTTTCTCGCTCTATTTCTTCCGCAGCATAGCCAATTGAGGATATTCCGCCTCCTTTGAGCGTGTTCATTATCTCCGCAGCATCTACTACCATCTGCCCTACTTCATTCGCTTCTCCTGCACCAAACAAAATCCCGAATCTCCTCACTATCTCCTCATTTATGTCACTATACGCCTCTTTTACCGTCTCTCCTCCCGTCTTCCACACGTCATTATCGAAAAGGAAAAGATTATCAACCTCATTCATGAAAGTCATAAGACTCCGTGCGGCGTTTAAAGAGTATAAACTTCCTTCCCCCTTCGCCGGTAATATCCCCAGCCCGTAAGTCGGCTCTTCATACAACTTCTTCAGCCTCCTTGCTAGCACGGGTGCGCCTCCCGAACCTGTCCCACCACCTAAACCTGCAATTACCAGAAACGCATCCACCTGATGTGACCCTCGTTTATCTATCTCCGTTTGTATGGTATAAATTTCATCAGTGGCAACCTTCGCTCCTAACTCGTTATCTGCTCCTATCCCATGCCCTTTCGTCAATGTCTCGCCTATAAGCACCCTGTCTTCCATTGGGATGTTCTTTAGCCCCATCAAATCGGATTTCGCTGTGTTAATGGCCAATGCATTAATCACAAAATTCTGCCCCGTTCGCTTTGCAAATTCCAAAAACGCATCTGCAACTCTGCCCCCCGCTTGTCCATAACCTATCATAAATATCCGCATTTTGTTTCTCCTTTCCCCTTTCTAATTTATATTGTATATCATATATGTTATTTTGCAGTGTCTTTATCATATATAAGTATTCATTTATAGCTGGAATATTTTAGAACAACATTCTTACTGTATATATTTAAACGCACATCGCGCAGGGATATTCTGCCCTTTTCCAAATTCCTGCCTGCGCCTTTTTGTTTTTGCTGATTTACTATTAACCCTCCCACATTCCCCGTTTCGATATCAAAAACAACATCCCCCACGTTCCCTATGTACTCCCCTCCTGCCGTTATAATCTTCCTATCTAAAATAGATTTACTAAACATCTTCATCGCTCGTTTTTTGCGCTTGGATATCAAATTCCTGATAAACGACTCACTCCTTCTTATCTCTTCTATATTCTGCCCTAATAAATCGCCTATCGCTTTTACATCCACTACATCTTCCAGCTCGAGTCCAAGCCGATATAAAATAGTATGCACCAAACATTGGGCGAACGCAAAGGGGTAGCTAACGGCATATTTACCGTGTGTCTTCGCCATATCCCCGTAATCTACATCAAATAGGTACTCGTTCACTGCCTCTTTTACCTCCTTTGTAATCAATTCTTTTACGTCATCTTCAGTGACGGGTACGGGTATCGTCCCCTTCTCTATCCCCTTCTCCTCACAAATTTGGATTGCATATGTGACAAAATGTTTTATCGCATCCTCTCCAACCGGCTCAAAAGCGAAATTCCAGGGAAATAGCCGGGACCGTAAGTAGGCAACAGCTTTTTCCCTCCCCTCTTTTTCTTCTCTCTTCTCATGCTCCGTTCTCATCTCTTTCCCCCCTACCTTTTATTTATTTCTTTCTTCTTTTACTTCTTAAAAAATTTCAGCATCTTATGAATATTCAAACTCGAATTCGAAATACTTTTTCTTTTCCCTTCCTCTTCCTCTTTGCTCACCTCGATGTTGCAAATTCGCCATATCCATTCGCCAAAATCTGTCGCTTCGTATTCGCCGTCATATTCCTTCGCCAAGTTATATCTCCTCTCGCCGCTTACTAAATATACAACGCCATTAACAAGCTCTTTGTCGTAGGTACCATCACTTACAAGCTCTTTATATTCCTTGTCTTCGTGGTGAGAAATATCTTTTATTTCCTTTATCATCAGTCTCCTCCCTCCTTTAATCAACGTTTCCAATGCACTAAGAGCGTATCCATTCTGTTTGAGCAGCATATAGCTCTTGTCTATTTTGTTTTCCATACCGAGCATGTGCTTCGCTGCCTCCTGTATTATCATTATTATATATCCCAGAACCTTCAAAGGCGAGTTCTCCTCAGAGTGAATTTCTATGCCAGCCGTAGAGAAAGTGGCCTCTTTAAATTGAATACTTGGCTGTGGTTTGCCAAGAAAGCTGCCAGTAAGAGCGGAGAAATAAGCTTCAGAAATCGGCTCATGCTCGCTATCGTAGGGAAAGCGAGTTCCATCAAAGGAGTCAAGATTGGGAGCAAAATCCGCAGTTAGCTCTAATATCTCCCTTTTAACCTCTTCTACCTTCAAAGCGGCACTGCTTCTGTCTTCCTTCTCCTTTCTCAGTTGCTTCGCTTCGGCATCCAGCTTCTCCCTTAGCTTTCCCCCTATCCCCTTTTCCAATAGCTCTTCTATCTCGTCTAACTTGTCCTCACTCGCTTTATCAGCGTTTATTCCTACTAATCGCCAATATTCAGTAGCTAATACATTTGCATTTTCGTTGAATTTATCCACCATTTTCACTTCCCCCTCTCCCCCGGGGCGGCAAATTTCTATTTTTATTACTATTCTCTCCTTTCTTTCTAAAAGGTTATTCTGAAAACTATTATATATCCTTATTTAACCGAAAGCTTTATATAACCCCTCCTTCTTAAGGAGATAATTACCAAGAAAAATTGTACGTAAATGGGGTGAAAAAGGAGATGGGGGATAAGATGGATACAATGTTCGGGCATAGTCCCGAGGAAATAGGTGTGAATGAAGAAGAAGAGGACGATTGGTTTGGTGTGCCGAAGCTAGCAATCGTTGGTGTGGGTGGAGCAGGTAACAACTCTATGAACAGGTTAGAGAGCTTAGGTGGGCTGAATGGCGTAGATAGACTGGCTATAAATACAGACAAGCTGCACCTGGATTCGATACGTTGCGAAAAGAAGATATTGATAGGGAAGTCACTTACCCGGGGATTAGGAACCGGAGGGTCTCCAGAAGTAGCGAGGAAAGCAGCGGAAATAGACAGAAGCAGATTAGAAGAGTTGTTGGCAGATAAGAACTTTGTGTTCCTCACTGCAGGAATGGGCGGAGGAACGGGCACAGGGGCTTCACCCGTTGTTGCAGAGATAGCAAAGGAAGCGGGCGCGATTGTAGTTGCTATGGTCTCGTTTCCGTTTGGGGTGGAGCGGAAAAGGAGAGAAAAGGCAGCAGAAGGGATAGAGGAATTGAGAGAAGCAACAGATACGGTTATCGTATTGGAGAACGACAAATTATTACAATACGCGGGGAACCTCTCGGTGAATGACGCTTTTAAAACAATGGACATGTTGATTGCAAGTACAATACAGGGCATAGCGGGGACGGTAACACAGCCTTCCCTAGTTAATCTCGACTTTGCAGACCTCAAGGCAGTAATGGCAGAAGGCGGTGTCGCGGTGATGCTCGTCGGCGAGACGACAAAAGCGGAGAACAAACCTGAAGCGGTGGTGTCGGATGCGCTCAGCCATCCGCTGCTTGAAGCGGACTGTCGAGGTGCAAAAGGTGCTCTTATACACATCACAGGCGGCTCGGACCTTACAATGACCGAGACAAACGACATCGTGGAGTTGCTCACCTACGACATGAATCCTGATGCAAACGTGATATGGGGGGCGAGAATAGATAACAATTACGCAGGAAAAGCAAAGGTAACAGCGATAATTACCGGTGTAGAGCCAACATGGATATTCGGCGGAAGATACGAAGACAAAAAAGAGGGTATAAACCAGAATATAAAGAATGTGGGTGTAGGTGCAAGTGCAGGTCGTAGAGGAGGAATTGGGGATATCATACCGATTATTCGGTGATTAACTGAACAGAAAAAATATATTGCAGTAGAACAATCTAGATATAGGGGAGAGAGGAAGGGCAGCTGCCGGTCTTCTTCCTTTGTAAGAAGGCTGAGGAAAGTCCCTCCACCGCGAAAGCACGAATGCCGTGAGGGCATAAGGCGAGAGTCTTGGCTATGGTATAGAAACGATACCGTGCCATACCAATGCAATGATTCCGTAAGGATGAGGTCGTATGGTCACGGATGGAACGACCAACCTCGTGGGTGCAAGCCTCAATTTGAGAAGGCGCGCAGATAAATGCTGCCGAAACAGAAGGGGGCTTACTCTCCTCACTCCCCCTCGACTCTATAAGGAACCTCTATCGTCATTAACTCTCTTGCAACTTCGGTGTTCTCAAACACACTCCGTGCTTCTTCTTCCAGCTTGCTCGCACCGCCTAAATCCGAATACCTCGCACTGATATGCGTCAGGATAAGTTTTCTCACGCTCGCTTTCTTCGCCACTTCTGCAGCTTCCGTAGCAGTCGAATGCATGTACTCAATCGCATACCGTTGCGTTTCTTCCGATAAAGTGCCCTCATGTATTAATAAGTCTGCGCCCCTGCTCGCTTCTATCACGCTTTCGCATGGTCTTGTATCGCCGGTATATACAATTTTCCTGCCGGGTCGCGGCGGTCCTAAAACCTGTTCCGGTCGCACCACTTTCCCATTTACCGAGATGGAATGCCCTGATTGAAGTTCGGAAAATAAAGGACCGGGTTTGATGCCGAGCTCTATTGCTCTTTCTCGATTAAATCTCCCGGGTCGCATCGCCTCTTCCAACACGTATCCTATACTTACTATATTGTGCACCGTTTTTATCGCTCTTATCTCATACTTCGGTCTTTTTACCACGTCCCCTGGTTTCAGTTCTATCGCTTTTACTTCAAAACTCCTTCCCGCATAACCCAAAGCCAGAAGATGATACAGGAATTTATCCACGTGTCTTGGACCGTATATCTCCAGCGGCTCTTTCCGACCCTGCAACGCCATCGTTTGTAACAGACCGGGAATACCGAGCACATGGTCTGCATGGAAATGCGTGACGAAAATTGAGTTTAGCGTCATTCCGGTCTTTGCGCGCATCATCTGCCGCTGCGTGCCTTCTCCACAATCAAACAGCATTAGTTTCCCCTCTCTATTTACAGCTATTGCAGAGGGATTCCTGTTCGGCGTTGGTGTCGAGCCACCGGTTCCTAAAAACGTTATTCGCAGCATAAAGCTTTTCTTAGAAAGAAAGCTTACCAAAAGAAATAAATAAACAATCAGAATAATGGGATTAATCATGGCAATAAAAGTAGCGGTTGCGGGAGCAAGAGGTAGAATGGGCGGTCAGGTGGTGGGAAGCGTTCTGGAAACCGAGAATATGGAACTGGTGGCGGGTTTTGATTCCCGTGGTGTAGGAGAAGAAATAGCACCGGGAACGGGCGTAAAAATATCGAGTCCTGAAGAACTGGAGCACGTGTTAAACAGGGTCGAGCCGGATGTATTTGTGGATTTTACGAACGCTGCAGCAGCAGTTGAAAACGTCGAAGTCGCCGCTCGTAACAACCTAAAGCTCGTGGTTGGCACAACGGGATTCTCGGAGGAGCAGTTCAAAAAGATGGAAAACGCTATAAAAGACCATGTCCCTGCTATTATTTCTCCTAACTTCTCTATCGGTGTGAACGTCTTCTGGAAATTGATTGCAGAGGCGGCACGGCATTTTTTGCCATATCGGTATCACATGGAGATTATAGAGATGCATCACTCGCACAAAAAGGACGCTCCAAGCGGGACGGCGGTAAAAGCCGCGGGAATCCTCGCTGATTGCCTCGGAGAAAAAACCGCATTCGTCTATGGCAGGCAGGGCATCACAGGAGAGAGAACGGATGAGGAGATAGGAATACATGCAATCCGTGCAGGGGACATCGTTGGCGACCACATGGTATTGTATGCGGGCAAGGGAGAGCGACTGGAGATAACACATCGTGCACAGAGCCGAGAAGCTTTCGCTCTGGGTGCGATAAAAGCCATTGAATGGATTAACAGGAAAGAGGAAGCGGGGATATATTCGATGGAAGCGATGATGGGGGAATTGGAAGAGGAATGATAGCGGGAACCGTTAAAGAAGGTGCTCTGGTGACCAATCAAATAAAAGCATGACGAAAGAGGGTAAAGAACATGCCTGAAAGAGATTATTGGAGTAACGAAGAATGGAAGAAGTTTGTAAGTGATTACATTATCCCGCTGAGGGATTCTGCAGATGCTCTGGTGAAGCATTGGAACTATTTGAAAGAGGAAATTGTCGGCACTCTATTTAACGAGATTGAAACCGAAAAGGATGAAAATTTCAAGAAGATTTTGCTTGGAGGCGTAAAAGAAGACGGAGATTATTCAGAGCGGAGTTTAGCGTTATTTTACAGTAAGTTCTTCGGTACTCAACTTAGTAATCTGCAAGAATACCTGATAAGTCAAAGGGAAGGCGTTACGTCCCAAGTCACTGGAGCGGTAGAAGAAAGCGAGTTTATGCAATTTGTCAGGAGTATCTCTGAAAAGACAAATGCAATTCTCGAATCTGCGTCTCAGAATGGTTTAATAGATGCTGTTGGTTCAGAAACGTCAGAAATTGATTTTGGAGAGTTTACAAGAGAGCCTGAAAAGGTTGCTAAGCTAATCAAAGATTTTTACGACAATGCTCTTAAAATTACGGTTAATTACAATCAGCATACGCTATTTTTGTGGGCTATAAGAAAGATAACGAGAAGATATTTGGATACGGCTTATCCAGAGTTGAGTAAAGAAGAGAAATTTGAAGCGTTAAAGAGATTTGTTGGGTTAGAAAAGTATTTTGAGCCCGAAATAGAAGAGAATACCGAGAACGATAGTAAAGTGAAAAGGGGTTATACAATTTGGCATTTACCTGATAACTCTTTTGGTGGGCTGATTTGTGGGTTGAATGAGAGTGTTTGGAAATATTTTGAGAAAGAAAGTTTTAGAGGGAATTTGGAGTTTTTGTTTGAAGGTGTTGTTGATTTGAAGAAGGATTTTAAAGAGAAGGCTGAAAGAACTATCAATAATTGGAAATTTCCTGATTATATAGAAAAAGGGAATTCGCACGCGTCTAAACATAAGTATACAATTTCTGGAATTATTATATCGGAGCATTCATTAAGTGTTTACACAAAATATGGTCATCAATGGAGCGAATATCGGTGGACAGGTTCTGGAACTGTTAGAGCAAGATGGCTTATAGAAAGCAAAAAATGTAATATCCCTTTACTTACGTTATTTGATGACCTCTCTCCGGCTCTTTTCTTAGGAGCAATTGATCCTACAGAATTTAGTATTAGAGAAAATATCTTGGAACTAGGGGGATATTAAAATGCCTGAAGAAGAACCAACCTTTGAAACCGAACTTGAAAACTTGCTGAATGCATTCTATGCTATAATGCCAACTGCAAACAGAATATCGCAGTTCATAATGCTCGCTGAAGGACAGGATTTTGAGACAATGCGAGAGGCGTATCCTGAGTTGTTGAGTGACAAAAAGACGAGGGATAAATTCCTTAGTATTCTAGGATATGAAATTGAAAATGGGAAAATAAAAGAAGTATATCGCTTTTATGAATCTCTTGGCGGGGCGATAAAAGAAGGCACTTCTCGTTTTTTTAAAATCCCTGGGGGTGATGAATATAGAAACAGGATCATTGCCGCTTTATTAAAAGAAATCCCCAATCCGGAACTCGAATGGCTGACATTTCGATTACAAGCATTAAAAGAAGCTGACGGAGGAGCTATTGCCATATTAAAAATATGGAAGGCAGTAGCAAAGGAAACAAGGAATTATGATTTAGAACCAAAAGAAATCTTAGAGGCACTAAAGGATTGGATGGAACTGAATGAGGAGCAATTGAAAGATGCTTTGGATCTGATAATGCAGTATAAGTTAATAACTAAAACCTATAGTGAAAAATATGCGTTTTCAGACGAACTCAAAAGATATGAGGATGTTTTAGATGATATTGAGGTAGAGTGAGATGCAAGAGGCTATAGAAAGAAGGAAAGGGAAATTGAAGCATAAAATAGCTATAAAACCAGTATTTAAGTCCAGATCTAAAGAGGGTATTAAGGAGCGGAAAGAGATACCTGTCGAGGTAAAGATAGAGAAATTCGAAGGGCAGCAAAAAGCAAAAACTGGTTTTGTTCCCCCTGCAATCGTAGGGCATGAAGTCGAGAGTGGAAAAACTAATTTGCCTCTTTTTGGACCCAAGCAAGCTACTAAAATATCGGCATCAGAAGAAAAAATAAAATCAACAGCTATGGAGATTAAAGTTAAAAGGGCAGTAAAAGAGCATCTAAAAGGAAGTGTAGAAGAACTTTTACCCGTCCCTCAAAAATTAAAAGTTCTCCCAAGCGGGAGAAAAGAGCCAGAGGAAGTAGTAGTTAAAACGGATTTTGATTCGTCTGTTTCTACTATAGAACATTCTGATTGGATTAAGCCAAAAGTCCCAGAGATTAAACCAGCAAATTTTACGCCTTCTATATCAAAGACGGGATTTGATACTCCTTTACCAAAAATAACAATTGAGGAAAGAGTTGTTACCATTCCAGAAATCTCTATAGCTGAAGTTCCAGAAGTAATATCAAGAACTAATTTTGATGAAGAAGTTTTGTCTAAAGTTGATTCAGTAATTACAGGAGGCGGAATAGATGTTACAGAAGCAACAGGAGTAGAACATGAAATTTCTTTGGGGGATTTTGATGAAATAAAAAAAGACGAAGAAACATGGATAACAAGTGGCTCAACGGGTCTTCCTTCTGATGCACACTTATTTTATATTCATGGTAAGAAAGAGTCGGGATTCGATGTTTTTAAAGGTCTTTTAGCACTTGAACTAAGCGATAGAGGAAGAAAGCCAAAACTTCAACTAATCTTGTCTCCCAAAGAAGAAGAAAAATTTGTGGATATATCAGATGATAAATGCGACTATTATAAAATGGTCTGGATTGAAAATTGTCCTAGTGAGTTACTAGGAAAAAAACCAAAAATAGTGGAAGAGGTCACGAAAGCATTGAAAAAGGAGATTTTAAAGTATATTGTTTTTGCAAAGTCAGAGGATAATCTGCCAAATTTTGATGAACTCGAAAAAGCATTCACAAAATACGGAGATTTTTCTGTAATTATACTTACCCAAGATACTATCAGCGATAAGGAACTCATAGAAATAGGCAAAACATTTGCAAAAATACTGCAAATAAATCGAGAAGATGTCAAGGTAGAGAAATTAATAAATTCCGATTTGTTCGATATTCCACCGGAAGAGGCAATAGACCCACTTTGGAATAAGATGGAGGGAAAAAAGGATTCGGCTTTGGAGACATTGAGGGACAAATATGAGAACAAACCTGAGATAAGAGATTATCTCCAGCCTTCTTCAAAATTGGAGAATGAATCTGATGAACATTTTGTGATGAAACAATTGGTTGTAAAAGAGATATTGGACAGAGGGAAAAAGAAGTGGGAAATAGAAGAGCTTGATGGGAGGGATTATCAAACAGAGTGGAGAGAAGAAGTGGCGAGATATGAAGATTATCCAGAGAAAATTGAGATTGAGAAGTTAAAATTCAGGATTGATGAGAATGGAAACAGAATACCAGTGAAAAGACCAGATGTAACCGTTAGAACCGAAAAAGGGAGAAGTATTTGGATAGAAGTGGAGACTTGCAAAAATTTAGATGACCCGTTAAAAGCTGTAAAAGATAAGTTAAGAGTGCTTACCGAAGTTGAAGAAACCGAAAGACCAAATGAAATCTGGGTAGTTTTCCCATACCGAAAATATCCTTTATACGGGGCTAAGCAATTTGAAAAGAGAATACGTTCATATTT
Source organism: Methanomicrobiales archaeon (assembly GCA_003160755.1). GTDB lineage: Archaea > Halobacteriota > Syntropharchaeia > Alkanophagales > Methanospirareceae > QEXZ01. Next base: position 1,780 of record QEXZ01000015.1, on the reverse strand, counting down.
CAACCAATTTAGGAAAAATAACAGCATAGAAGAGTTTAAGCCAAGAATATTCTTTACAGATTTGTATGAGGAAAAGCTGGTTGAATTAAAGAAGAAAAATGAATAAAATGACGCTATTTTTAGGTGCTGGAGCTTCTAAGCGGTTTGGGATTAAGACGATGGAGGGGATGAGCGAAGAATTTGAAAACAAAGCTGACGAAATATTAAAAGATGGTGAGAGAGAAGTACATTTAGATATTAAAAATATCTTGGGCTCTAATAATTTAGAGGATATTCTTACAGTTTTGAATGATTTGACCAAGGAATCACCGAATCCATCAGTAAGATATTTAAAAACGAACTTAGAAGAAACAACAGTGGGATTGGAGTTACTCGGACCTTTGAAAGGGATGAAAGAGGTCCCGGTAGAACTGCTAAAAAGACTCAGCTCAGACTTCTCCCCTGCTTTAAAAGATTCAAAACTATCGCAGGAACTACAATCTAAAATAATTCATTTTATAAAAGAAAATTGCGTTTTAGAAGAAAAGGTAGAAAAGTTGGAGGACATTATTAGAGTATATGATCAGCTTTTTGAAATTCTGAAGTTTAACCTCGGCCCAATTTTTGATATTTTTACAACAAATTACGATATTATTATCGAGAAATACTATGATCTTCTCACTTGGGAGTATTATTTCGAGAAAAAATACGACTATGGTGAAAACTTGCGCCGTATATCTTATGCTGATGGTTTTTTCTCCATTGCTTTTACAGCTTCAGGAGGGAGCATAGATATTGCTGATGGATATTACGCTTGGAATCCAAAAAGATATGACGAGATTATTAAATATGCCAATAATAAAGATATACCAACAATTAGACTTTTCAAATTACACGGTTCGATTGACCAATATATTGAAGGGGATAAAATCGTAAAAAGAGATATTTTATATTCCACGCCAACCACAAACGGTGAAGAACGACTTGAGTCAATGATCTACCCAATGCGTGAAAAAGAAGTTTATAAAGACCCTTTCTTTGAGTTGTTCGCTCGTTTAAAAACCAGTTTACTTTCAGAGAAGATTTGCATTGTCATAGGCTACTCTTTTGGAGATGAACACATCAGAAACATTTTCTTTGATGCCGTGAAGAGAAATCAAAAAATAAAGATCCTTTTTGGAAATAGAAATCCAGATGAAGTAATAAAGAATTTAGAGCCGATTAAAGACAATATCATACCAATAGAGGGAGAATTTGGTAAAGAAACTTTCTTTGAAAAGTTAAAAGAAGAACTTGAAAAATACAAAAACAACAGCTAAGAGAAAAGATAAGAGGAGGGAAGGAGAAAGGGGGGATAAGAGAAGCGTTATTAGATAGACTAAAAATGAGCGAAACAAAAAAGGTGAAAGATTTAAGGGCAGGTAACACGGTTGATTCCACTTTTCTGGTAATGGAGAAGGAACTAAAAGAATTTATCAGAAAAGAAGGGTACTACCTGCAGGTGCAATTAGGAGATGGCTCGGGCAGTATATGGGCGAAGTGCTGGAATAACGCGGAAGAAATCGCATCTCGATTCGACCCCGGCGACGTTGTTCGTATAAGGGGCATGGTGGAAACCTACAAAGGTCACTTACAGTTAATCTTCACGCCAGAAGGGCTTGAAAAAAGTACTGAACCATGCGACATCGCCGAATATCTGCCAATAACATCGAAAAACATAGACTTTCTGGTCAATGAGCTATTAAAAACAGCGGAGAGTATGGAGAACGAATATCTTAAGCAGCTGGTTTTTTCTTTTCTC
>QEXZ01000149.1 GCA_003160755.1 Methanomicrobiales archaeon | reverse complement strand
AGCATAAACATCCGTTCCCCTCGGAAGTATTACCAAAACCCGATCACCTTTGTGGATGCCTGAATCTCTCAAGACGTTTCCAAATCTCATGGCATTGTCCCATACTTCCCAGTATGCTGCTCTCTCAACCTTCCCGTCTGGATGCTCAGTAATTGCCGCCAACTTTGTTCTATCGTCTGCCAATCTTCTGATAACATCAACAAAATTGTAGTCTTCAGGAATATCCCATTTGAACTTCTTTCTTTCCTCTTCGTAATCGAATGCAGCTATTTCTTTTCCCATTTCTCCTGTATCTCAAAATTATGATTTTAATTCTTCCAAAACCCTATCCGGATAGTCACTGCTTATTATGTCAACACCTAATTCCTTCATCCGCTCTATATCTTCTATGTCATTTACTACCCATACATTGACTTCAATGTCATTTTTGTGGCATTCCACTACGACTTCCTCATCTACGAATTTGTGTTTCAGGCATAGTAATTCTGATTGAGCTGCTTTTGCTATTGATACTGTATCCACGGGTCTGCCAACAAAGATAGCTCCGGTTTTTATTTCCGGTTCTATCTCTTTAATTCTCTTCAATACATTATGCCAGAAAGAAACTATAATGACTTTACTGCTCAACCCTTCTTTCGTTACAATCTTTAATATCCCTTCTAAGGTATCTGGTTCCTTTATCTCAATTGCAATCCTTTGCTTTCCTTTCTTTAACAAATCTACTGCTTCCTCCAGGGAAGGAATCTTCTCGCCTTTTCCAGCATCTAATTTCCTTATCTCCTCAAAGGTAAGGTCCCTTACGTAGCCGTTATCATTTGTTGTTCTGTCCACCTTATCATCATGTATGACTACCAATTTCTTATCCCTGCTCATCCTCACATCCAGTTCGATAAAATCCACACCTAAATCCATTGCTCTCTTAAAAGCCCTCGTCGTGTTCTCAGGCTCTATGCCTGCACAGCCTCTGTGACCCAAAACTTTTACCATAAATTTATAATCGTTATGATACCACATATAGTACACAGTTAAACACGGTTCATGAGTTTGCGTCCCGCTTCTATGCCGCCCTTGATTCCAAACGAGATCATACCACCAAAACCGCTCATCTGCTTTTTTCTTCTGACAATGACACCTCCTAAAAGATCTGCGTGGCCACCTATGTATTTTGTACTGCTATGAACCGCAACGTCCGCACTCAATTTTAATGGTCTCTGAAAACGTGGAGTTGCAAATGAATGGGTTGAGGAATACAAACGCGGTATTCCGTTCTTGAAAGAGAGTAGAGAAAAAATAGGCGGGCATCAGGTTGAGACGGTTGGTGCGGAGATAAGGAAGTTGTTTAGTAAAAAGTAATCTTCTAAAAATGTCTCTTTCTTTTTTACCGCACAAACCAACAAAGATAGTTTTAGTAGGTCTCAATTATAAAGACCATGCTGAAGAGCTTAACATGTCGCTACCACCAGAACCAATCTTATTTATGAAACCAGTTACTGCATTAATAGACCCTGAAGGGATTATTATCCATCCCTCCCAATCTACACGAGTTGCTTATGAAGTGGAATTAGCCATTAATCAAAGTATTTTAAGGAGACAAATATTCCTCCAAATCATAACAACAATGTTCTGGTAAGCCTACAATTATATCAAGTTTCCTTCTTAAAAATCGGCATAACCTTCCCTTTCTTTCCTTTTTAATTCGTTCTTTTTCTTTTATTGATGCAGTTTTCTTTTTTGGATCAAATAAATCGACGTCATTTGTTAAAATGTATCTATAAGTTGTAACATTTGCGGCTTTAATTAATTCTTTATCACGTCCCTCTTTAGGCAAACCAAAATCATTATGAATTTTTTTTAGTATTTGTCTGTTGATATAAGGATTTACATATTGAATATAACCATCTCGCAAATTATCCGTAAACCAAACATCAAATAATTGACTTCCACATGTATTATGCCATTCATTTTCCAATAATTCTGTAATTGCTATGCCACAATTTTTTAATAATTTTTCAATTAGACCATAAATGTCTCCTGTTTCCTCAATATATTCCTGATAGTAATTCGAAATTATATTTGTATCCACTACCACCCCATCTCCCATTTCTTCAACTCCTTCTTAAAGATGCTTTTGCAATTTTTTTCGCCTCAACTAATCTTTCTGGGAAAAAACCTTCAGGCCATTCTGTTAAAAATGTACCATTTTTATTTAATTTAATTTCTTTTACTTCTTTTCTATCCGTTTCCTTATTTGCAAATACATAATATACTTTAACATCTTCTGGATTGAGATCTCCAGTTGCAATATGGCTTTGGATTCTTAGAAGTAAATGTTCACTATGAGTTTCAATAAATGTCTGAATATTTCTTTTTGATAAATCTAAGAAAAAGCTGCCTAATTCAGCTTGTGCCTTTGGATGTAAATGTATTTCTGGTTGCTCTACGATTAATATTTGTCCCTTTTCCAAATTAAAACCTGCAATTAATATTGGTAATATTTGACTACATCCAAAACCAACATCTGCTAAATTTTCACTCTCACTCGTTCTAGAATTTGTTAGCTTTATTTCATAATGTCTATCAGTAAGAGGATTTACTTCAATATTACTTGAAATATCACATTGATTTAACCATTTTGAAACATTATCATTAATATTCCTTTTTTCTTTTCCTTTTGTTAAATAGTCCATTACCAGCATATCAATTGCTTTTTCTCCTCTAATTCCAACAGAATCGGGAGTCTCACCAGAGAATAAGTATGTCCTTTCTGGAGATTCTCGAAATGGACCAATGTATTCTAATCCTTCTTCAATCCACTCAGCCCAAGCGAAATTGAACTCGAATATGTCACGAATTAATTGAAACTGCTTCTCAGGGAACTTTCCCGTGAATCCAAAAATTGGAATAAAGTGGGACAACTTTCTTTTCACACGGGTTATTTTATCTGAGATATCTTCCCCCTTGGCATCAAAGAAAGAGAATTTATACCTCCCAGGTGAAGTGCTTTTCGTTATTAATCTCGTAGTACCAATTGGCATTTGGCTTTCAGTACTATCGAGTACTATATCTCTTCGTATCGGTCTATATTTAAATTCAATTTGAAAATAGCCCTCTTTAACTATTTCTTTTGTTCTATATGGGCGGCCAATTTCAATTTCCACTCCAATTCCAATTTTTATTGTCCGTTTAACATTGTTTTTAAAAACTATATCTCTAAACGTACCAAGTTCTTCCAAATTACCATTAAGTAAAATTGAGACGTTTGAATCCCGACTTTGAAGGGTTTGTGAAATGAGATTTATTGAACTTAATAATGAAGATTTCCCAGAATTATTAGGACCAAAAAATAGATTGATTTTTGAAAAATCTAAACTAACTTCTTCAAAAGCGCGATAATTACTCAGAGATAACTTTTTAATCATATTTTCACACCTCAATTTTGGAATATGTTTTTACTCCTATCTGCCATTGAAATGTAAGATAATGCTCATTGCTATTTATCTTTCCCTCGCTACGTATACCCTTGCCCCGGATTTTACTTAACTTCGGTATATCCAAACTTAATATCATGTATTTATCCATCATTAGTATCATGGTTATATGAACATATATAAGCATTCTATATGCGAAATAATTATTAAGGGTTAAGTGTTGTGTCCACAGACATGATGCCGCAAGTTTTTAACACCACCGAAACATCATCATTCAGCAAGCCTTTTTAGGCTTTCTGCATCAAAAATCCGTAAGCCTTCTCTGCCTCAATATCGCACTTTGCACTTTGAAATCCCATATTCTTAGCTTTAGCCCCGCCTTTGCTTGCAATCTTGAATCTATAAAATCCAACGCCTCCTTTTTGGTGTTGAACTTCTCACCCCTATTTCTAAACGCAGCTCTAACCGTCTCGCGAACG
>QEXZ01000148.1 GCA_003160755.1 Methanomicrobiales archaeon | reverse complement strand
ATCAATATTAAAATCACAATATTCAAAACGAATCTTTCTGAAGAAGTCGCTTAACTTGAACGTGGATGTGGACAGGGACATGAAATATGACAGGAGGTTCATTAAAGCAAAAGTTTCAGGTTTCAGGTGGCAAGAAAAAATAATTTCTGATAATCGAACGCAGATGAACGCAGATAATCAGGATTTCAATAAAATAGTTTTCTGCGTAAATCCGCGTAAATCTGCGTCCTAAATAGAAGGGAGATATACTTTATATACAACGAGAAACTTTTTCTTACAAACCGTGACCAATGACTTAAAATATTTCATCAATCATGGGGTTTCTCTTTTAGCACAGGTTTTCTTTTTGTAAAAAAGAAAAAGTGTATTTAAATACCGAAACTAAATTATATAATCATGTTCCGAAAGGAGTTCGTTGATAGAAGAAAGGAACTCGAATTTTTAGATAAGAAATACAAAGAACAGGGGTTTGAGTTCATCATCGCTTCTGGCAGGAGAAGAACAGGGAAGAGCAGATTACTAAAGGAATTTGTAAAGGATAAGGAGAATATATTCCTGCTATGTGAGGAGAGAAAGTGGCAGCATAACTTATCAAAATTTAATAAAGCAGTAGGGAAATGCTTTGGGATACCAAACCCTAATTTCGGTAGCTTTTCTGACTGTTTTGATTTCATTGTAAAACAGGACAGAGAAAGAGAAAGATTGATTGTTGTTATAGACGAATTCTCATATTTGATTAAGAAGAGCGATATTATTGCGGAATTTCAGACTATTGTAGATGAAATTTTATCGGAAAAAGAGATAATGCTCGTTCTCTCTGGGTCTGCGGTAAGCATGATGAAAAAGCGTGTTTTGGGGTATAAATCGCCGTTGTATGGCAGAAGCACTGGGCAGATATTTCTACAACCTTTAAGGTTCAGGAATTTGCGTGAGTGGTTTCCAAAGGCGAAGATAGAGGATTTGATCAAGATTTATGCTGTTTGTGACGGTATTCCCAAATACCTAGAATTTTTTTCCGGAATTGATGTAGAAAATGAAATAAAGGAAAATGTCTTCGATCCAGAAAGCTTTTTGTTTCGTGAGCCAAAATTAATACTTGAGGAAGAGTTAAGAGAACCAGAGACATATTTTCAGATTCTTGAGGCGATTTCTTTGGGACATACGAAAGTAGTTGAGATAGCAAATTACAGTTACCTTCAAGCAAAGGATGTCTCTTCATATCTATCTGTGCTGGAGGATATAGGGTTCGTAAAGAAGGAGCATTCTGTGCTGGATAAGAGAAGGGTACGAGGGATTTACAGAATGAAGGATAATTTCTTTGAGTTCTGGTTCAGATTTATTTCAATGTACTTTTCTGAACTCGAAGCATGGCAGATAGAAGGTGCGTGGTCAGATTTCAAGCGAGGATTCAATTCCCATTTGGGATTGACCTTTGAAAAGATTGCAATGGAATTCTTGGTAGAGAAAAAGCTGTTTCGAGTCCATAAGGTAGGAAGGTGGTGGCACAGGGATAAGGAGATTGACCTGGTTGCATTAAATGAAGAAACAAAAGAGATAGTATTTGTGGAGGTGAAATGGAGCGCCCTGCGATCAGTGGAAGCGAAGAGGATTATAGCGGAATTGAAAGAGAAATCTGGTTTTGTCGATTGGAATAATGAAAATCGAAATGAGGTTTTTGCGGTGATTGCAAAGAGGATAGAAGGAAAAGAAGAATTAAAGGAAGAAGGATACCTCTGCTATGACCTTGAGGATATTGAGGATATAATGAAAACTGAAGGAGGGGCAAGGTGAATAGAGATGACGGGGGATGTATTCAAAGCATTGAGCAGTAAAACGAGGATGGGAATGCTAAAGCTTTTGATGCAGCGTGAATATCACGTGTCGGGCCTGGCAAAAGCACTGGACATATCGGTGCCCGTAGCAGCGAAGCACGTTAGACTTTTAGAAGCTGCGGAACTGGTAGAGCGAAATGATTTTGGTAAGACGCACGTGTTAAGGGTGAAACGAGAGAAACTGTATGAAGCTATGGAAACGTTCAGCGAGGAATATGAGATTGCAGTGGAGAAAGGAGCGACTATTTTGGATGCATTAAAGGAGGTTGCAGGCGTAGGAATAAAAAGGGTGGGTGATAAAGAGTTCATTGCATCAATAGACAACGAAGAGGGGTTCTATATATATGAAGTAAATGGAAAATCACCGAATATGCCTATTAACGAATATAAGATGGAAAAAGGCGGGGAAATAGAAATAAAACGGTTAGTTCCTGTTCTTAAGAAAAAGGTGCGGGTAGAATTGAAGTAAGGGTCGGTGTTTAGCTAACCACAGATTACACAGATTACCACGAGAATCTCGTGGTTTTTTATATCCGCTATATAAATACAAGTAAGACATGGAAAATGCTAAGCGTGTTCCGGTTTATCTTGAAACTTACGAAAGCGGCGTACTTGATGAACGGATAGAGAAGTTGGAGGCGATACTGAGTGACTGTAAACTATGCCCAAGGAAATGCGGCGTTAACAGAAACAAAGGAGAAAAGGGCTATTGCAAGTCAGATAAACATTTGATGGTGTCCAGCGTGCAGCCGCATTTTGGAGAAGAAGACGTGTTAGTTGGCTCGCATGGCTCTGGAACGATATTCCTTACGCACTGTAACCTGCGCTGCATATACTGCCAGAATTATGACATAAGTCACTTAGGATATGGGCAACGGATGACGGAGGAAGAACTTGCGTTCGACATGCTCAGTCTACAAAAAAGAGGTTGTCATAACATCAATTTTGTCACGCCAACGCATTACACACCGCAAATCGTGAAAGCGGTGAGAATAGCGATAGAAAAAGGGCTTCGCATTCCCATTGTTTACAATTGTGGTGGCTACGAAGCAAAAAGCACCATCGAGTTGTTAGAAGGCATTGTGGACATCTACATGCCCGACATAAAATATAGTGATGCAGAAAACGCAAAGAAATACTCCAATGCGCCTGATTATTTCGATAGATGTAAAGAAGCGGTAAAGGAAATGCATCGTCAGGTAGGTGATTTAAAAGTGGATGAAAGAGGGATAGCATGGAGGGGATTGCTGATAAGACATTTGGTGCTTCCAAACGGAATCGCGGGCTCTGCAGAAGTCTTGAAGTTCGTTGCCACAGAAATATCTAAAGAGACATACATAAACATAATGACACAATATAGACCTATGTATAAAGCGCATGAATATAAGGAACTTAACAGGGGAATAAAAATGAGTGAATACCGTGAAGCAATAGACATTGCGACGGAATGGGGTTTGCACAGGGGGTTTGAAGTGGTGTGAACGATGGACGAGAAAACAGAAAATAAATTATGGACACAGATTAACACAGATGATAAGAATCAACACGGTTAAACTAAAATAAATCTGCGTAAATCAGTGTAAATCTGTGTCTTAAATAGGAGGGGGTTATACTTTATATACAATGAAAAAGCCAACGATATATGTGGTTAGGGCGATGCCCGTTATAAATGACGTAACGTATTTTTTCTGCTGAAGGCAAAGTGCAGGGTTATTGCAGACGATATTGGTGTCAACGAAGGAGATATAGTACTGAAAGGGACGAACGTGTAAACTTTTTCTTTTTATTAATTCTAAAATTTAGTATTAAAAATTAGTTAAATCATAAAGAAAAAAAAGGGGGGGGGCAGTAGGGTAGCCAGGTTATCCTCGTGGCTTTGGGAGCCATGGACCCCAGTTCAAATCTGGGCTGCCCCATAAATCTTTTCTGAAGGAAAGATTTATCAAAAAATTGTTTTTTTTCTTTTAGCACAGGTTTTCTTTTTTTTTAAAAAAAAAGAAAAAGTGTCACTTCATTCTACACATGCTAAAGCTAAAGCACCAAGAGGGCATGCTTTTACGCATACCTCACACCGAACACATTTCTCCTCTTCCATGCTTATA
>QEXZ01000147.1 GCA_003160755.1 Methanomicrobiales archaeon | reverse complement strand
CAAAAAGCATCTACGACTCGATAGTGCCAGAGTAAGAATTCTATGTAGTGTTTGAGTTGAGATGGTTCCATTTTTTCGAATATTTCCAGATCCATTTACCCACCACTCATTATATAAAAACTGAATCTATTCCATTTCAATCTTCCCGAGTTCAAAGGCGCGTCTGTTGACCTCCAGAAACTTCGCGGGTACCGACTCACGGAGCGACTCGATAACTATCTCTTCCCGTAGTGGCATATATTTGGAGAGCGCACCCAACATCACGACGTTCATCGCCTGTGGATTGCCCGCATTAGCTGCCAACTTTGTCGCATCGAGCGTTTTGACGTCACTGCATATTCTTCGTAGCGGCGCAAGAATCTCATCTAATGGTGGATACTTCGCCCGACCTGTGGTCACCGTGCTCGGAAGTACAGGATTAGTGTTTACAAGTGCGATACCGCCTTTGGATAGGTAATGGGCATACCGCAGAGCTTCGGCAGGCTCGAGACCTAACAATATATCTGCACCACCGACAGGCACCAGTGGACCGAACTTACAGCCCAACCGGATATGGGTTATCACACTACCACCACGCTGAGCCATTCCATGCGTCTCCGCAGCCCTTACAGGCGAACCCTCCTTTACTGCTGCCTTGCCAATTATATTCGAGAGCAGAATCACACCCTGACCACCAACACCAGCCACAACGATGTCGCAGCACTCTGATGTTCTCATTTGACGTTGACCACCTCCTCGATAGCTTCGCTGGGACATATCTGGGCACAGACGCCGCATCCCGTGCAGAGCGAGTTGATTCGAGCACGGTCCTCGTGGAATTCAATTGCAGGGCAGCCAAAGTCTACGCATTCTCTACATCCGACGCAGTTATCATTAACTCTGAATGGTTTTCGTCTTACGCCTGCCCTTATAGCGTTGGTTATACACGCCTGCTTTGCTATAACCACTGATAGCCCCTGGCACTCCTTTGCCTTTCTGAACGTCTCGAGTGTCGCATTGAGGTCGTAGGGGTCTACGGTCTCGACAAAATCTGCTCCCAGTACGTTGGCAAGCGCTTCAATTGACACTGATTTTGTCTTATCGCCGGTTGCCGTTACGCCTGTCCCGGGATGGGGCTGATGCCCTGTCATCGCAGTGGTCAAATTATCCAGTATTGTAACGGTTATTTTTGCATTATTGTACACGGCGTTGAGCAATCCCGGCATACCGTTATGCAGAAAAGTCGAGTCACCAATACTGCAACATATATCCTTGTCTTCACCACCAAACCGGATTCCGCTGGCGAGGTTTATGCTGGCGCCCATACAGAGGCATGTATCTACGGTTCCCATGTCCACCGCCAGCGTGTAACACCCGATATCACTGGGGAATACCGCATCCGTCCCAAAGACCTGTTTCATTGCATAGTATGCTGCTCGGTGGCTACAGCCCGGGCAGAGTGCAGGTGGTCGTGGCGGCAGGATTTCATCGGCTTCTGTCATTGATTGCGGTTCTTCCATCGTGTGTGTGAGTTCGAGCATATCAGCAATGGCATTTCTGGCGATAAGGGAATCCAGTTCACCATCCCGCGGGATATGCCCGGTATTTTTACCTAAAATTTCCAGCTCTGGATTGTGCTCTCTCGCTGCTCTTTCCACGTATTCTTCCAGCACAGGCTCCAGTTCCTCGATTATCAGCACCTTGCTGACATGCTTGAAGAACTCGGCACATAAATCGTCGGGTGGTGGGAATGTGCCAATCCGCAGAATGGAAACATCCGATTCCAACCGTTCTATCGCTTCCTCAGCATAAAGCCCTGAAATCCCTGATGCAATGACGCCCAGCTCGCCCCGTAGCACAAGCCGGTTCCAAGGCGAATTTTCCAACGCCGCGTTGATTGCATCCTGTTTCTCGATAAGTACGGAATGGCGTGTTCGGGCGTGTGCAGGAAGGGCAACCCACCGGGCGGGGTTTTTCACGAACTCATGGCTTGTCGTACTTTTTTTTGTTTTGCCTTTACCCACGTCCACATCGGCTCGGGCATGAGAGACGCGTGTGGTAGGTCTGAGAAGGACGGGCAATTCCAGCTCCTCCGAGAGTTCGAAGGCGTAGACGGTCATATCCTTTGCCTCCTGTGGGTCTGCAGGGTCCAGACAGGGGATACATGCAAACAGGGCATACCGCCTCGAATCCTGCTCGTTCTGTGAGGAATGGCAGAAAGGGTCATCGGAGCTGATTACCACAAGCCCTCCCTTCACACCCGTGTACGCCAGCGTCATAAACGGGTCCGCAGCAACGTTTAAGCCCACATGTTTCATAACGGCAGCAGACCTTACTCCCGTCCATGACGCTCCAATAGCAACTTCTAATGCAACTTTCTCGTTTACCGACCATTCTATATGAAGATTATATTCCTTGCTGACGGGTGCCAAACTCTCCACAATCTCGGATGCCGGAGTCCCGGGATAGCTGGTAACAACACCCGCGCCCGCTTCGAGGATACCTCTTGCAATCGCGGCGTTTCCCAGTAGATATTCTTTCATAATACCTCGTGTGTAATAATGAAACGTTATAAGTTTTAAATGATATTGAGTAACTAAAATGGCTCTTGATTCGCTATTGCGTGACTACGTGGATAATTGCGTATTGGTAAGGAAGATAGCGAAATTTCTCGCTGCCGTAGGTATCTCGCCGAATTTATTGTCTGTTGCCTCGCTCGTTTTTGCTGTGTTTGCGGGTTTGTTTTTCTTCTTCGCGGGTAACGTCCCCCACCTGCCATTCAATCCTATTCTGCTGCTTGCAGGCATTTTTGTCTGTTTGAGTGCATTTTTAGATGCTATAGACGGCGTTTTAGCACGTGAAATAGGGAATGCAGGCAAAAAGGGCGATTTCCTCGACCATGTGCTCGACCGATACTCGGACATGTTCATTATCGGGGGCATTATACTCGGCGGCTATGTACATCCAAGATGGGAAATCGGCGCAATCGCGCTCATTGGCGTTTTGCTTTCTTCTTATATGGGTACACAGGCGCAGGCAGTGGGGCTGAGCAGGGTATATGGCGGTTTGATTGGCAGAGTAGACCGCCTTCTGATAATAATAGTGGCAACTTTACTCAACCTGATTTATCCCTACCCTATCCCAGCATCGGGATTGCTAAGCGTGCTAAGCTTCTCTTTCTCTTTCCTTGGCTGGACAATAGTTATCTTTGCCGTTCTCTGTAATGTCACTGCGTTACAAAGGTTCTTCTACGCATGGAAAAGAATTTGACTTCATTATTATATCATAGGCATTCCAAAAAATATTAACCACCAGATTACACAGATTTACACGAGAAACCTTTTCTTAGAAAGAAAAGCGTTACCAACAACTTTTTTATCTTTGGTAAAAACCTTGACTAAAAACATTCTATTTTTTTCTTTTAGCACAGTTTTTCTTTTTTCTAAAAAGAAAAAGTGTTGTGTTAATCTCGTGGTTCATTATTTGCAATTTATTACGGGAACGACTATAAATTTAAACTACCAAGCTAAGCATTCTCTTGTGGATTTCAGGCTCTAAAGCAGCAATAAGCGAAATATTCTGCGTCCTTTCTACTCCCTTTCTGAGCTTCTTTCCTTTTGCATCCGTTAGGATTCCCCCTGCCTCGTTCAGGATTAGAACTGCACCTGCTATGTCATAACCGCTTATTAAACCACGCACGTCTATCGCTGCATCCATTACGCCTTCCGCAACCAGGCATATCTCCATCGCAATACTGCCCAGCACACGAATCACCACATTTTTATTCCGCTTTTGAAATTCTATGAGCCCCTCAGGTATTGAATCCGCACCGTAAGTGTAGATAGAGAAGACTTGTTTTGTCTTGCCTTTCACCTTACGTGGGAGTTTCTTACCGTCTACAAATGCGTGCCCGCCCTTCACTGCGTAGTATGTCCGCCCCTGAATAGTTGTAACAACGCTTGCTTGAATGTCGTCAAAGGTGAGGTGCTCTACCTTCGGTAAATAAGCGATAGAAGAGC
>QEXZ01000146.1 GCA_003160755.1 Methanomicrobiales archaeon | reverse complement strand
AGGTATTATCACGCAGCCAACGGCTTTCCTCTGGCGGTGTTATTCGTAAACTGCGCACTATTCTCAACGGTCAAAAAATCCAAGCATGCTCATCCACTTTAATGGCTATGCGCGTGCCTGCAGAGAGAATGGACGATGTCGTCAGCATCGTTAATGAATATATGAGTGTAACCCACAATTATCAGCGTGAACATGACTACAACCTCTGGTTCACTGTTACAACGTGTGGTAGTGGCGGTAAGGACTTAAGGAGCACGGTTGATGAGATAAAGGAAAGAACCGGAATCCCAGACTCCAATGTCTTAGACCTCCCCACTACTCGTGTGTTTAAAGTTGACGTTCGTTTCAAATTTACGGATTTTGAAGACCACGGCGACGGCGGAGGAGACATACCAAAAATAGAAACGGAACGCACGAAAATGAACACGGGTGACGACCAAGACCCGGATGAGACCGACCAAGCTATTTTACGTGCCGCACAGGAAGGGATACCAGTTGTAAAGGAGCCTTTTGAAAGAATCGCAAAAGAAGCAGGGATAAGTCAGGACGAGGTGATTGCAAGGTTAAAGAAGTTGATAAGCGGTAGTGTTATCAAAAGGCTTGGTATCTCGATCAACCAGCGAAAAGTAGGAATTGTGGCAAATGCGGTAGTGGTGTGGAAAGTGCCTCAAGAACATGTAGACAGCGTTGGGAACGTGCTTGCCGCTTATAGAGAGATTACACACTGCTACGAGCGAGTAACCATGCCGGGAAAGTGGGAGCATAATTTGTTCACCGTAATTCATGGGTATACACGCGAATCGGTAGAAGAAATGGCTGAACGGTTGTCCAAAGTCGTAGGAATCAGCGATTTTTTGGTCTTGTTCAGTAACGAGCAATTTAAGCGAACGAGCGTTATGCACTCATACTAAGGAACCACAAGATTACACAGATTTCCACAAGAAAACAGAAAATAAATTGGGGACGCAGATGGTAAGAATTAACATGGTTAAACTAAAATAAATCTGCGTAAATCAGTGTAAATCTGTATCTTAAATAGAAGGAAGCTATACCTTATATACAATAAAAAAAATAAAAAAAAGGGTCAAGCCGATTGCTTAGACCCTCACACTCTTTTTTAACTAATGTCTCCGTTTTGCAAGAAGCACAACCACTGCAATTGCAATCACTGCGAATATCAGTTCGAAACCTGGTGGTGTAGGCGTTGCTGCTGGTTCTGCTGGTTCTGTTGGTTCTGCAGGTTCTGCCGTTTCTGTAGGCATAGCCATCCCGGTTATCCTGTCTATCGTCTCCTGTGGTATAAACGAACCACCCTCTCCGAGTATATCTCCTTCGCAACCTTCACAGAGCACTTCCGGGTTTTCATGGCAGTCTGCGCATTCCTTTGCCTTATCTGTAACCGTATGCGGGAACCATGCACCATACCCTGTGTGTATCGCACTGTCATAAGCAGCAGTCATGTTCATGAACGGTTTTATCTTGCCATCAGCACCGATAGCAAGATGGAAATCGTCAATCATTACGTGCGTTCCTTTTCTGGTGTCTAAATGGCAGTTTACACATCTTGGTGCCCATCCCAGATGACATGCAGTACAGTCGAGTTTATCACCGTGTATCTTATGCGATGGTGTATCAGGTGCAAACTGCGTTACTGGCATTCCCTTGACTTCTTTCCCTGGACTGTTGTGGCAGTCTTCACACTTTGTCGTCACTGCCTCAAGCTGGCTGGCTACTTCTTCCCCTGAACCGTGCATCTCTTCCACATTATGGCAGTCCGTGCATATAAGCCCCTTTTCATAGTGGATATCCGCAGGGTGCGCTACTTCGGCACCTTCTATCGGTATTTTGCCATGTGCTGGAATCTCCCCTACAAAGATCGAGGTTTGTTTCTTATAGTGGCATTGGTCACATGTAGCTATGGTTATCTCTTGAGTCTGGTCTCCATGCCCCATCTTAGCTTCATATCCCACATGGCACTTCTCGCAGGTGGCAGCATGGCAGTTAGAACAGTTCCACTGTGCATAATACTCGTCCATATCAATTCCGAAGTCTTCTGCCGCAAATTTCGCGTACTCGTCCATCATCCCCGCGCCGGTGTAGTGTAGAGATGTCGAAAAATCCTCGGCAATATCTGAATGACACATCTCACAACCACCGAAGTCTTCCTCTGCCGCTATCGCTATACTCACCAGCGACACCGTTAACACTGCAATAACTATCAGGGGCAACATTGGCTTCGCTGTTCTCACTATTGTACTCACCGATTTACAGCTTCTTGCGTATTCTCTTTTTGGCATCTTTCTTCTATCTCCCTATATCTAATAGAATCAATGTTACACAACTTTGAGATTACTCAGTATAAAAGACTTTCGATTTTTTGCGACACAAATGAATATCAGACATTAACGAAGATTCCTTTTAAAAATGAAGTTTTTACTGGGTTTTCTAAATTATCGGAAGGTTTTCGGATTTTTTTCTAAATGTTTTAGGTTTTGTCTGTATCTTCTAACCAAACTTTCAGTCGTTTGATTTAAGAAGATTTGGTTTAAAAATATGATTGATAAAACAGTATGGACCCGAAGAAAAGGGGGGAAGCGCTCGCCCCCGTAAAAATCCGTGAAGTTTCTGGAGACAAATGTTTACAAAGACGTAGAGACGATTTTGTCGTTCGAGAAGCGGAAGTACGAATAAATGTAGGGGGAGAACTACACAGCCAGTTATTTTGCCTGCCTTCGCATTTCGAAGAACTGGCAATCGGGCATTTGAACTCCGATGGATTTGACACCTCTTACATCGCGAATCTCGATGTCGAAGAGGCGAACCCCGGGAAATATGTAATACGTGTTACATTAGAGCGAGAAGTCCATCGGAATCCCTCGAAGGTTAACTCAAGGATAAAAATAAGGTGCGAAGACGTGTTTAAACGTGTAAAAGAGTTAGGCGAGGAGGGCGTATTGTATAAAGCGACGGGGGGCACGCATGTGGTTGCGGCTTTCGATCAGAATGGAGCGGGCATCTTTATTGAGGATATTAGCAGGCATTGCGCGATAGACAAGCTCATAGGGGCGTGCATTAAAAACGAGATAGGGATTTCTGAAAACGTTTTAGTTACTTCTTCCCGACAAACGCACACCACCGTAAAGAAGGTGCTCTTTGCCGGTTTCCCTGTTGCCATAAGCGTTTCCGCACCTACTGAACTGGCAATACGTGATGCAACCGAATTTGGCATAACCCTTGTTGGGTTCGCCCGCGATAAACGGTTTAATGTGTACACAAACGGATGGCGGATTTTGTGATTTATTTGAAACTAGGTGCTGGTGCTTGGGATTCGTGATTTTGAGGAAAACGCCTTTTAGAGATGACACTCGCAAGTATTATTCCTACCTCATAGAAAACAATCAAAGGGAAAGCGACAATGAGCTGACTCACTACATCTGGCGGTGTAAAAAATGCTGCGAGAACGAACATTCCCACAAGGACGTACCGCCTGTATTCCTTCAGCGTGTTTACCTGGACGAGTCCGGAATAAACGACAAAGACGATAACGATAGGCAGTTCAAACGCTAACCCAAGTATGAGCGTTATTACAACAACAAAAAATACGAACTCGTTGATGGACCAGGTAGCAATAACACCCGCTGATGATGACATATAGTTGAGATAGCGGAGAACGAGCGGCAGCATAAGGAAGTAAGCATAACTTATCCCTGCAATGAACAAAGAAATGGCAGAACCAAGCAATATAAAGAGACGTGTCTTTTTCATTGGACTCTTTATCCCGAGCCTCGCTTTTAATGTCTTATACACATAATAGCATACAACAGGAGAGGCAAGTATTACGCCGGTAAGCAAGGCTATCCTTAACTTCAGCATTATCACTTCTACGGGTGAAATATATATGAGGGTGGCACCTTCAGGCAGGAGGTCTTGTTTTATCCTCTGTAACGCGGGGTCTACCAATAAAGAAAAAGAGAGAAGCATAGTAGCGATGACAATGCCCGAAATGAGCATGATTTTTT
>QEXZ01000145.1 GCA_003160755.1 Methanomicrobiales archaeon | reverse complement strand
GCAGCGAATCAATAAAAGAATCCTTCTTCCTTACGATTTCACGTGCATGCCGTGCTGCTGCACGTGCCCTTGACGCTTCCAATGCTTTACGTATTATCGCATTCGCATCACTTGGATTCTCGTCCAGGAACTCCCACAGGTGTTCCCGCACAATTGGTTCTACAATACCCTTTACCTCGGTATTTCCGAGTTTCGTCTTTGTCTGCCCCTCGAATTGAGGGTCTCTTAGCTTTATACTTATTACCGCCGCAAGCCCTTCTCTCACGTCCTCACCATCCAGACTGACTTTTTTAAGCATGCTACTCGCTCTACCGTATTCGTTAAACACCCTCGTCAACGCCGCTTTAAATCCACTCAGATGCTTGCCCCCCTCTATGGTCTTCACATTGTTAGCAAACGAGAAGATGTTCTCCGCATAGCTGTCATTATACTGCACCCCAATTTCCACTTTAACGCTATCCCGCTCCTCATCAAAAAGAATGGGTCTGTGCAGCACCCTCTTATCCCGGTTTATATATTCCAGGAACGAAGCAATGCCGCCTTCATACTTAAATGTCTTCGCGTCACCCGTCCTTTCATCTGTTAAGCTGAGCGAAAGCCCGCGATTCAAAAAAGCCAGCTCTCTCAGTCGCGTTGCTAAAACATTAAAATCGAAATGGTAACTACCGAAAATCTCACTGTCGGGTTTGAACGTTACCTTTGTCCCAGTACCATCACCTCCGCCTGAACTGCCCAGATTTTTTAATTCGCATACGGGTTTCCCGCGCTCGTATCGCTGAAAATATCTGCTCCCGTTTCTCCTTACCTCTACCTCCATCCATTTGGACAACGCGTTTACAACTGAAATACCGACACCATGCAGCCCCCCAGCCACTTTGTACGCCTTACCACCGAATTTGCCGCCTGCATGCAGCTTCGTCATTACTACTTCTACCGCAGAGCGGTTGTATTCCTCGTGCAGGTCAACGGGAATGCCTCGCCCATTGTCCGCTACCGTCACGGAATCATCATGATGAATTATCACATCAATGGAGGTACAGAAACCGATTAACGCTTCGTCTACGCTGTTGTCTATCGCTTCGTTTACTAAATGGTGAAGACCGCGAGTGCTGGTATCGCCGATATACATTGAAGGTCTTTTTCGCACCGCAGTTAAATCCTTTAACACCTGAATATCCTTAGCGCTGTAGCTCTTTTCCATTTTCTATGTAATATAGATATGTGATACATTTAAATAAAACTATAAAACAGGAATAACGAAGAAAACAGGATTGCAATCATATTCATCGTCTTAATCAGCGGATTGATTGCGGGACCTGCGGTGTCTTTGAACGGGTCACCCACGGTATCACCAACCACTGCTGCTTTATGTGCATCGCTGCCCTTACCGCCTAAATAACCGTCCTCTATCATCTTTTTCGCATTGTCCCACGCGGCACCACCGTTCGCCATCATCAGTGCGAGCGTCAACCCGGAAACAATCACACCGATTAGCAGCCCGCCTAAAGCTATCGGACTGAATAAACCCACGGCTATTGGCACCACCACGGCAATCATCCCTGGCACGAGCATTTCCTTTAATGCCGCAGACGTAACAATGTCAACGCATTTACCGTATTCCGGCTTTGTCTTGCCTTCCCATATCCCTGGTATTTCCTTGAACTGCCTTCGCACTTCTTCAACTACCTTGAACGCTCCTTTTCCCACTGCTCGCATCATAACCGAGCTGAAAATAAAAGGCAATAGACCACCGATCAATAACCCCACGAGCACGAGCGGATTGAAAAGGCTGAATTCTT
Organism: Methanomicrobiales archaeon; assembly: GCA_003160755.1. Classification (GTDB taxonomy): domain Archaea; phylum Halobacteriota; class Syntropharchaeia; order Alkanophagales; family Methanospirareceae; genus QEXZ01. Next base: position 2,312 of record QEXZ01000145.1, on the reverse strand, counting down.
CCGCTGCTACTCCTACTTTATGTAAATAATCAGAGAAAAGAGCTAAAGCGGCAATTGCTGCTGATGCGATTGCATACCCCTTTGTCACCGCTTTTGTCGTGTTACCCACGGCATCGAGCTTATCGGTAGTAGCTCTAACATCAGGTGGTAAGTCCGCCATTTCCGCTATGCCGCCTGCATTATCGGTAATCGGGCCGTAGGAATCAAGTGCAACGATAATTCCCGTGGTAGAGAGCATAGCAACTGCGGTAATTGAAATCCCGTACAGTCCCGCAATACTTTCCCCGGTAGCCATGAAAGGCACGAAATACGCAACCAGTATTCCACTGCATATAATTATCACCGGCCAGCCTGTGGACATCATACCAACTGCGAGACCGGTAATCAGATTAGTGCCTGCACCCGTCTTGCTTGCGTCTGCAATTGCCTTCACTGGCGAATGCATCTGCGTGTAGTACTCTGTAACGATGACCATCAGCGCCATTATTATTATTCCAACGATAGCGGAAATGAATATAGAAATCCCTGCTAAGTCTGCGCCGATTAATACCGCCGTTACAGGATAGAACAGAATAATACTGAGCACTGCCGCGGTAATCACGCCCTTATACAAGGTTCTCATAATGTTCTCTTGTTTGCCCATTCGCACTGCGAAGATTGCGACAATAGAAGCGAAGATAGCAACAGCACCTAAAATCAGAGGATATTCGATCAGTGCTAACGCGTTTCCTGTGGCAATCGCGGGGAAAATATCCGTTACTTTTATACCTTCTGCATTTATTATTAAACCTCCGATTAGCATTGCTGCAATTGCCGTAACCACGTAAGTTTCAAACAGGTCGGCGCCCATACCCGCACAGTCGCCCACGTTGTCGCCCACATTGTCGGCAATCACGCCTGCATTTCGCGGATCGTCCTCCGGGATTCCTGCTTCTACCTTGCCCACCAGGTCAGCACCCACATCCGCCGCTTTTGTGTATATCCCACCACCAACTCGGGCAAATAATGAAATCAACGAAGCTCCGAATCCGTATCCTATAACGAGGTCAACCGCATGCGAATCACCACCGTAAAGAATATAAAAACAACTTGTTCCAAGTAACGCAAGCCCAACGACTGCAAGACCTGTTACTGCACCACCCTTGAATGCTATTGCAAGTGCTTTACGCACGCCTGATGCTGCTGCCTGTGCAACGCGGACATTCGCTCTCGTCGAGACGAACATACCGATATACCCCGCAGCCGCAGAACATACTGCACCCGCTAAAAACCCTATTGCAATCCGCCCTGAATCCTGAAAACCACCGCCACCATGCGAAAGCGCAACGAATAAAATCACTGCAATTATACTCGCAACGATTGCGACCGTCTTGTATTGCCTGTTAAGGTAAGCAGAAGCGCCCTCCTGAATAGCCGCCGAGATGGCATTCATTTTTGCACTGCCGGATTCCTGCCTGAGCGTATAAACTGCGAATGCCGCGGCAAATACCAAGCTCACAAGCCCTGCAATTGGCGCCAATAATAACAGACTCATTTTTCCCTCGTCCCCTCGTATTTTAGTTTAGTTTGGTGTAGATAGATTTATTTATGTTATGTTAGGTTATGTTATGTTAGGTAATGTAATACTATTTAATGAAGAAAAAGGAACTTGAAATTCTGTTAGAATGCGTTGAGGACATAAAAGCGCCAGATGTAGACGAGGAGCAATATTCAACGCCCGCTACAATAGCTTCTGAATTGCTTCATTTTGGCTTTATGCATGGAGACATTGAAAATCAGGTGGTATATGACCTTGGTTGTGGTAACGGGATACTGGGGGTAGGAGCGAAATTATTAGGTGCGAAAGGAGTAGTGGGAATAGATAGAGACGAACGTGCGATACAAATTGCGCAAATGAACAGCAAGAGACTGGGTGTGGAAGTAGAATTTAGAAAGGCTGATGTGCGAGAAGTTGTTGGGCGTGGGGATACCGTGGTGATGAACCCTCCTTTTGGTGCACAGCGGAAAAACAGACATGCCGACCGACTCTTTCTGGAAAAGGCATTTGAAATCGCACCTGTTGTTTATTCTATACATAACGCGGGCAGCGAATCGTTTTTAAGATGGTTTGTGCCCTATGCAGCAATTCATCGTTTTCCCGTTAGTTTTCCGTTGAAAAGGAAATTCTGGTTTCATAAGAAGGAAAGGAAGTTCATAGAGGTGGACGTGTACCGGATGGAGAGAAAGTGAAGCAGTAGTCGTTCCAGGGCACTATCTAAAAATATAGTGATTTATCACCACGGAGGGCGCAGAGGATAGCGGTTTAGCGGTTT
>QEXZ01000144.1 GCA_003160755.1 Methanomicrobiales archaeon | reverse complement strand
GATTCCCCCTCGCGAGGGACACCCTGCCACTGTCGGCTTCTGCACCGATACGGGTAAACAGCACAGGAGGGATTTTAACCCTCTTGCTGATTAGGTTACGAGGCACGCTCCCCGCAAGCCCAGAAAGGGCTTAATTAACTCAGATGATAAAAATCAACATTTATGTCAAACTTAAATAAGTCCGCGTAAATCGGTGTAAATCCGTGTCTTAAATAGAAGGAAGTTATACTTTAGCATTATACAACAAGAAACATGAACAGGATAGAAGAAACCATAGGAAAGATTGAACCGTTAGACGAAACAGCAATGGAATCTGCAAGGGCACGGCAAGATATGCTCACGAAACCGCTGGGCAGTTTGGGCGTTCTGGAAGACATTTCGGTGAAAATCGCAGGCATTACCGGGAATTACATACCTAAGATAAACGACAAGGTAATAATAACAATGGCGGGTGACCATGGCATTGTAGACGAAGGCGTGAGTGCGTATCCAAGGGATGTAACATCGCAAATGGTTTATAATTTCTTAAGCGGCGGTGCGGGAATAAACGTGCTTGCAAGACATATCGGTGGACGGGTTGTGGTCGTGGACATGGGCGTGGCAGCGGATATTGAACGCACACAAGAGCACGCAGGAGGGTTCATAGAGAAGAAAATTGGTTATGGCACCGCTAACATGGCAAAAGGCGCGGCAATGAGTTATGACGATGCGAAAAGGACAATAGAAGCGGGAATAGACGTTCTGGAGAATGAGATAGAGCGCGGCATGGACATCGTGGGTGTGGGTGACATGGGAATAGGAAATACAGCAGCCAGTAGTGCTATTGCCGCGTTCATCACAGACAAGCCGGTTGAGTCCGTAACCGGGCGTGGAACGGGTCTGGATGACGCGGGGTTAAAGATGAAGGTGGAGACGATAAAAAATGCTTTAGAGGTTAATAAACCCGATAGAGATGACGCAATCGACATATTATCGAAATTAGGCGGGTTTGAGATAGGCGGCATGGCTGGCGTGATGCTCGCTGCTGCGTCACACCGAATTCCTGTTGTCGTTGATGGTTTTATTTCAGGCGCCGCAGCACTTATCGCATACGAAATCAGTCCGAAGTTAAAGGATTATCTCATTGCATCGCATCTATCCGTTGAATCAGGTCATCAAGCTATTTTGGATTATATCGGACTCGAACCTTTATTCAATCTGAATATGCGACTCGGGGAAGGAACGGGAGCCGCATTGGGAATAAGCCTCGTGGATGCGTCGTGTAAAGTACTACGTGAGATGGCTACATTTGAAGAAGCAGGTGTTTCAGAGAAAAGTTCTGAGTGAGGAAAAGGGCACAGTCTAAAAATCAAGTGATTTATTACCGCCGAGAGCGCGAAATTAGAGGTTTCGTTTATTAGCGGCTCAGCTCGTTAGCTAAACATCCAAACCTCTAAACCGCTAAACCGCTATCTTCTGTGTGCCAGCTCTGCGGTGGAATTTAACAAATAGGCTTACCTTTCCACCTCAGTACTCTCGAATAAATAAGAACCTACGCACACCATTCCAATAGAAACTGCGAAAACCACAAAAAAATCGAGCAATACAGAAAATTCTGAAGCTCCTGCTCCGAGTAAAACACCTCTTAAACCATCCACACCATACGTTAAGGGATTAGCATAACAAACAGGAACCAGCCAGGGGGGCAATGCTTTTACCGGGAACAAAGCTCCGGAGAGTAAAAAAATAGGGAACATAACGAAGTTTACTATCAATGAAAAACCCTGCATGTCGCGCATCCGCGAAGCGAAGATCAAGCCCAACCCGATAAAAGTAACTGAAATCAAACACATGAACCCCACCGCAAGAATAACGGGAATCACACCGGTGATTTTAAAGCCCAGCAAAGGCAACGTGCTTAGCGCTAAGATTAAAATACCCTGCATTACGGAAACGGTACTGCCGCCCGCTATCCTTCCTAAGACGATAGAAAGTCTCGATACTGGCGCCACCATCACCTCCTTGAGAAATCCAAACTCCTTATCCCAGAGAACGGAAATGCCTGCGAACATCGAACTGAAAAGCATGGTCATTCCTATTATCCCGGGTGTGAGAAACTCGATATAATTCACTCCCGTCGGTATTCCCGGTATAGATGCGTGCCCCAAACCTAATCCAAGAAATGCAAGGAAGAATACCGGCATCCCTAACGCACCAACAACTCTGCTCTTTGCCCTCCACATCCCTTTCATCTCTCTCAGCCACAGCACGTAGATTGCTTGCCAACTTATTGTCATTTTTCTACTTCTCCTACTATTATTAATAAAAACGGAAATCAAAAAGCTTTTATGTATCAGGCTCCATATGTTAAATGTATGGTATAGAAATGAAACTTAACCAAAGCGTAGATACCAAAACAATAGAGGATTTTGATTTACCCCGCGTAACACTCTCTTCTCTATATACTTTTGTGGTATTTCCGCTCGTTTTTGGGGTTTTTTCAAAATCCTCAATAGATGATGTAAAACGCACGGCAGGACAAAATAGTGAGAACGGTGAAGTTGATCCCTGGACTTGGAAGGATACCCTTGCAAGACTTCAGTACATTGATACAATTATTGAGCAAACCGTTTCGGGTGCGATACTACTTAATTCCGGCTTGTTAGCCGCTTTTGGTGCGCTAAACCTAGTATTACACTCTACGGGATTGCTCTCTGAGCGTGAGATAATAGTTCGGTGGGCTATGACCGTCGTATGTATTGGTGGTATTGCAACTAACGCAATTCTTGCGAAAAATCTTGCACGCCAGGAATATATCCGTCAATGGTATTTCCGTATTTTTCCCAGTGATAAGCTCCCTCTGATGCCGCATAATGATTGGCTAGAGAAAAATATTCCTAATAATTATACCCTAGATTATCCAAGGGGTATAATAGAAAAGGCAGACAAAAGGCCTTTCATCTGTAAGCTGGGAAAAAAACGGCCTGGCTATTGTGAAGCATGGTTCTACATATTATTCTTCATGGCATGTGTTTTCTTAGTGCTTGCAAGATTAAGTTGGTGCTTATAGAAATATGGACAAAAACACTCTCGAAGGATATGAGACTCATACCAACAAACTCAGCAAATGTGAAGCAAATATATGAAAATGGACACTTAATCCTACGACTGGAACGTGATAATACATGTGCCACCGTCGTGATACAGGTCTCTCAGAGGCTGTCTGATAATTAATGGAATATACTGGCTGTTCTTTTTCTATCCTTTTGTGACGTAAAGCCTACTGCACGAATTTCTTTCTGAAAAGCTTTTTAATCGTTTTGTATTTTTCAATTTGCACTTTGCATTTTGCAATTACTACTCCCTTATCCTCCTCCCCGTAATGTGCAAAAACACATCCTCCAGACTCGGCTTCCTCAAATTCACCGATCTTATCTCTATCCCCGATTTCCTCGCAACCTCCATAATCGCTGGAATTCTCAAGTCGCCTCTTTCCATCTTTAACGTTACAAAATCATCATATTTTCTAAATTCGGTAACAAAATCAAGCTTTTTGAATACTTCCACCTCGTAACTCCCGGTGTTCATTTCCAAACTCACTAAATCCAAGCCTATCAAATCCTTCAGATTCGTCGGTGTGTCAAGAGCAATTATCTTCCCCCGGTCCATAATTCCCACACGTGCACAAAGATAATCCGCTTCTTCCATGTGATGCGTGGTCAATACAATCGTTACTCCTTCGCTGTCGTTCAACTCCCGTATGTAATCCCATATTCTTCTTCTCGTGTGCGTATCCAATCCCAGAGTGGGTTCGTCCAAGAATAGGACTTTGGGGTGGTGAATAAAGCCCCTTGCAAGCTCTAAACTACGTTTCATCCCTCCTGAATACTTGTCCACCACTACATCCGCTTTGTCTTCCAGTTCAACAAGCTTTAAAACCTCTTCTATCCTCCGTTCTCTTTCTTTCCTTCCTATCCCGTATATCCTGGCATGGAAATCAAGATTCTCCCTGCCTGTTAATCTCCAGTCCAGAGAGGGTTCTTGAAATACAATCCCTATACTCTTCCTCACGCTGTCCTTATCCTTACCAACATCAAACCCCGCTACCTTTGCCGTCCCTGAAGTGGGCTTCAGCAGAGTGGTC
>QEXZ01000143.1 GCA_003160755.1 Methanomicrobiales archaeon | reverse complement strand
GAATCAACCCCACCTGAAACCGCTATGACCGCCTTCCCCTCTCCAATTGTCCCTTTTACCTTATCTACCTGTCTTTCTATAAATTTCTCCGGCTCAAACATTTTTTTCTTTTTACCCTCCTTTTATAAATGCCCTTTCACGATGTTAAAATTTCCTCAAACGACTCAGCCTCCAGTTCATGCATCGTTGGTATCTCCGTAACTTCGGCTGCAAGCTTGCTCAGTGCCGCAATATCGCCTCGGTCTATCAACCACACATTTCGGTTATTTAGTTATCAATGATAAACTAAATCCAGCCACGAAGCTCCATTGCTTCAACCACTCGTTCAACGGCGACCACGTAGGCTGCCTGTCGCATGTTTACTTTAAAGCTCTTGGAATTGTTTAATACAGAGTGATATGCAGCGCTCATTTTACTATCTAAATGCTCTTGAACTTCTTTTTCATCCCAGTAGTACATATAGAAGTTCTGCACCATCTCAACGTATGAAACGGTTACGCCTCCGGCATTGCATAAGAAGTCCGGTATCAGATGAACCCCTCTTCTATACAGTATGTCATCCGCTTCTGGTGTCGTGGGGCCGTTGGCTAACTCAGCGATAATCTTAGCGTTTATATTCGGGGCATTCTCCTCGGTAATGACACTTTCTAAAGCAGCGGGTATAAGTATATCCACGTCAAGTTCTAAAAGCTCCTCATTAGATATACGTTCCGCATCCTGCAAATTGATTACCGAACCCGTCTTATTTTTGCACTCTGTAACAGCCTCGGGATCAAGCCCTTCCTTGTTGTATATTCCTCCTTTACTATCACTAATAGCCACTATTTTAGAGCCGAATTGCGATTTACCGATATATGCGGCATGAGATCCGGCGTTACCGTAACCTTGTATGGCAACAGTGGCTTTTTTAAGGTCTATGCCGCATTCTTTTGCCGCTTCACGAATGGTGTACCAACCTCCCTGTGCTGTTGCGGTCCCACGTCCAACAGAACCACCAAGACACAGTGGTTTACCGGTAATAACACCAAATTGACTCTTCCCTGCAATTTTTGAGTACTCGTCCATCATCCAGACCATAATCTGCGGATTTGTATATACATCCGGGGCAGGGACATCTTTATCAGGTCCAATGAACTGGTATACCGCTTGCACGTATACCCTGCTTAAACGTTCCAACTCACCTTGGGACATTTCCTTGGGATTGCAGATAACGCCACCTTTCGCGCCTCCAAGCGGCAAGTCCAGGAGGGCACACTTCCACGTCATCCAGGCTGCGAGTGCCCGCACAGTGTCAATTGTTTCGTCAGGGTGAAATCGAATTCCCCCCTTTGTTGGACCCCGCGCATCGTTGTACTGCACCCGGAATCCTTGAAATACTTTTATAGAGCCATCATCCATACGAACGGGCAATGATACGTGCAGTTCACGCAACGGCATTCGTAGAATCGCATGTGCATTGGGATATAACTTGAGTATCTTTGCACACTCATCCAACTGCCTTTGTGCATTTCTAAACGCGCTCTCTTTTACCATTTCTTTTACCTCTGTTTTTGCTTTTTTATCTATTATTGCAATAATAGTATAAAAATAGTATTTGGGAATTTTTCATAAAAATTATGAATACATTTTTCCTTCCTGAAATTTAGACAGTCTATTATTTTTTCTTTTAGCACAGGTTTTCTGCGAAGCAAATTTTTGCGAAGCGTTTTTGATAAAACTTTTCTTAAAAGTTTTGTAAAGGCTTTTGCTTGCAAAAGGGTTTTTTGTGAAAAAGAAAAAGTGTCAGAGCACCGATAGGTACTCCCTCAACTCCCATTCCGTTACGTTCACGCGATACCTGTCCCACTCCACGAGCTTTGAAGTGATAAAATTCCCGAAAATATGCTCTCCAAGGGCTTCTCTCATCAGTTCGCTGCGCTTTGTCAGTGCTATTGCCTCAATCAAACTCCCGGGCAGCGTTTTTATTCTTTCCTTTGCCCTTTCCTCATCACTCATCAGGTAAACGTCCTTTTCCGTAGGTGGCGGCAACTCATACTTGTTCTTTATCCCAGCTAATCCAGCAGTGAGCATCACGGAAAACGCTAAATAAGGATTGCATGCTGGGTCCGGGCTGCGGTATTCCACTCGTGTCGCTTTCTCTTTCCCAGGCTTATACATCGGCACCCTTACGAGCGTAGACCTGTTTCTTCGTGCCCATGTAATGTACGCAGGTGCTTCATATCCCGGAACCAAGCGTTTATACGAATTTATCCACTGATTGGTTACTGAGGTTATCTCAGGTGCGTGTCTTAACAATCCAGCAATGTACCCCTTTGCAAGCTCAGACAGTTGATATTCATCATCCTGGTCGAAGAACGCATTTCTATCTCCTTTAAATAACGATTGATGCACGTGCATTCCTGAGCCGTTCACACCGAAAATGGGTTTTGGCATGAACGTGGCATAACATCCTTGCTGCTGTGCTATCTCCTTTACCACGATTCGATATGTCATCACCTGGTCTGCCATCGTCAGCGCATCTTTATAACGAAGGTCTATCTCGTGCTGTGAAGGAGCAACTTCGTGGTGGCTGGCTTCCACTTTTATTCCCATTGCCTCCAGCGTTAAGACGGCATCCCTTCGTAAGTCGCTTCCCGCATCCAATGTCATTAAATCAAAATATCCGCCTTCATCCAGCACCTCTGGATTTTTATCATCTCTGAAATAGAAGTATTCCGGTTCGGGACCGACATAAAAGGTATAGTCATATTCTTCCCTCAACCGCTCCAGGTTCCTTTTCAATATATACCTCGGGTCGCCTTCATAATGACTGCCATCCGGATTCAAAATGTCACAGAACATCCTCGCAATTAAATCCTCCTTTGGTCGCCACGGAATAATCCGGAACGTAGCGGGGTCAGGTTTCGCGAGCATGTCGCTCTCGTCAATCCTTGCAAATCCTTTTATCGAGGAGCCGTCAAAACCCATGCCCTCGTCAAAGGCGGTTTCTAATTCGCTAACTGAAATAGTAACGCTCTTTAATCTTCCCAAGATGTCGGTGAACCAAAGTCCGATGAAGTTCACATCTTGCTTTTCCACCGCTTCAAATACTTCTTCCTTCTTCTTTGCATTTGCCTCTTTTTCCATTTGTCATTCCCCCTCTTGATTTAATGTCTGCTATCCTATTTAAAAATTAAAAATGAAAGTTTCTTATTTATCTATCTCCGAAAAAAGGTGCACTATTCAATTTTACGGCTGTAACTTCAGATGTAGAGCATGCTTCGCTGGCAATGAGGGATATACAGAAGTAACGCCTGAGTGGCTATCCACGAGAATAAAACAATTTGATGTCGAGGAGATTATGTTGGCTGGCGGAGAGCCCACGATATACAAAAAAGCGATTGTTGACCTTGTGAAGTCGTGCGATACAAAAACGATTCTATCTACCAATGGCCATCTCGTAGATGGCAAATTCATACAAGAAATGGAACAATCCGGTCTGGATGAGGTCCATATAGATCTGAAAGCATATTCCCGAAATTTACATGCGTGGTACACGGGGCAATCGAATAAGAACGTTTTAAAAGCAATAGAGGTATTAAACAGCAGCAATTTGGTTTTCGAAGTTATAACCGTCTTTATCCCGGGACTTATAGATAAAGAAGAGATAGAAAAAATCGCTGATTTTCTATCCCGCATTAATAATAATTTGAATTACAGGATTATAAGGTACGTCCCTGTTGGGAATATTTCAAGAAGACCAACTAAGAGCGAAATAAAAGAAGCTGTAACAATTGCCGAAAAATACCTGAAGTCGGTAACGTCTTCTCTTGAGGAGCGTAGACATCCAGTAAAGCGTTTCCGTGTATTTCTGTAGCGGGAGAATATAGTCATTCCGAAAAGTATTAACCACCAGATTACACAGATTTTCACGAGATTTATTTGCAATTTATTACGGGAATGACTATAAATCCCACCATAGCCCGTAGCCAAGCAGAATCCACCTTACCCCCCCAGTCCATATTCCCCATTTGGCTATTCCCTATTTGCATAAATCGAGGAAATAATGATAAATTCTTCGGTCTTCGGTAAGTTCGGGATGAAAAGAAAGCGCCATTAGGTTTCTCTGCTTTGCCGCTACTATATGCCCGTTCAAGGTTGCTAACACGTC
>QEXZ01000142.1 GCA_003160755.1 Methanomicrobiales archaeon | reverse complement strand
TCGAAGACGACAAAAAGATGTTTGAACATATCTTCCGTGATGCGGACTTCAAGCCGGACTATTTGAAGATATACCCTACGCTGGTGGTCAAAGGGACGAAACTATATGAAATGTGGAAAAACGGGGATTATGAACCGATTTATGAGGAAGGAGCGATAGAGATAATCACTTATGCAAAAAGGATAATTCCGCGATGGGTGAGAATACAACGAATACAGCGGGACATTCCAGCGCAGTTCATAGAAGCAGGAGTGAAGAAGAGCAATCTGAGGCAATTAGCGCAGGAAAGGCTGCACGAGATGGGTTATCAATGCAGGTGTGTGAGATGCCGAGAGGCAGGACTTTCCCGGTTAGCGGGCAGAGTCGCGGACAATAGCAATATAAAGTTTTTATCGGAGAGCTACGAGGCATGCGGTGGTACAGAATATTTCCTCTCTTACGAAGACGTAGAGAAGGACATCTTAGTAGCGCTTTTACGGCTGAGGTTCCCGTGCGACCCACACAGGGAAGAGTTGAAGGGTGCTGCTCTGGTTCGTGATTTGCACGTGTATGGCGAATTAGTGGGTTTAGGCGAAAGGAAAGGGAATAGCTGGCAGCATCGTGGATATGGAGCGCTTTTGTTGAAGAAAGCGGAAGAGATAGCCGTTGATAAGAACTACATGAAAATAGCGGTGATGAGCGGGATAGGCGTGCGAGAATATTATGAGCGGTTTGGTTACGAACGTGAAGGTCCGTTTATGGTGAAGAAGGTGGGATGAAGTGATGTATAGGCATTGCAAAGATCAAAAACAAAATAAATTATAGACACAGATTAACACAGATGAAAAGAGCAATGCCGTTAGCCCAGCTCAACAAATAAAAGAAAAAATCAGTGTAAATCCGTGTCTTAAACAGAAGGAAGTTATACTTTAAGTATACAACAAGAAGTCTAAATCGTTTCCCCCATCTTTGATTTCTGGTCTTGTGTTAATCTTGTGCCCTCCCACAAAAAACCTTTTTCTTTGGTCAAACTTTCTTGCCCAAGGAAGTTTTTTCTTTTGATAAACCTTTTCTTCCTAAGAAAAGGTTTTATGAAAGAATCAATGAGCAGTGTGGACATAGCAGCTATCGTTACTGAGCTACAAGAGCTGTTAGGAGCACGAGTCGTGAAAGCGTATCAGCCAGGTAAAGAAGAAATCCGACTGAAACTCCATCACAAAGACAAAGGTAGCGTGGATCTGATTATCGAAGCAGGTAGGAGGATTCACATCACTAAATATAAAAGGCCCTCACCAAGAATGCCTTCTAACTTCTCGATGTACCTCAGAAAACACCTCGGCGGCGGCAGGATTGCTCAAATACAGCAGCTTGACTTCGATAGGATAGTGAAGATAACGATAGAAAGGTGGGATAAAACACTCAGTTTGGTCGCCGAACTGCTTCCAAGGGGAAACATTGTGGTTATTGACGAGAATGGGGAGATTGTGCAGCCGTTGAGGAGAAAGACCTTTGCATCAAGGAAAATAAAAGTAGGTGAGAAGTATGAGCGGCCTCCTTCACGAGGAAATCCATTGGAAATGAACGAGCAGGAACTGGCGGGGCTTTGCAAACAGGGTAAAAGCGTGGTCAGGATTCTTGCATCAGAACTGGGTTTAGGCAGATTATACGCGGAAGAAGTGTGTGAAAAGGCGGGGATAGAGAAAGAAAAAAAAGCGGATGAACTCAGTTCGGATGAACTAAAAGCCATTCATGCGGCAATACGTGCTATATTTGAGAGCATATTAAAAAACGACAAGTCCAAACTGAAAGCACATGTCGTGATGGAAAAGGAAGGCAAAGAAAAAGAGGACGTGCTCCCTCTTGAGTTGAGCATCTATAAAACCAACGCTAAAGTGCTTTTTCCTTCTTTTAACGATGCTGCGGATGATTTTTTCACCGCTCAAATAGCAGAAGAAGTGGAAGAACGAGCGAAAACCGAACACGAAAACGAGATTGGGAAATACGAACGGATTTTGAACGAGCAACTCGAGGCGCTCCGCAAATTCAAAATAAAAGAGGAAGAAAGCATAAATAAAGGTGAGTTTATCTATGCACGGTACACCGAGATAGAAAATACCTTGCAAGAAATGGGCAAAACGAGAAAAGTTGTCACCTTGACTCTACCCGGTACCGACGTTCAACTTGAACTCGATACTTCGGTTTCTCTGCATAAGAATGCCGGCGGGTATTATGAAAAGGCAAAAATATTCAGGAAGAAGCGGGAAGGAGTGGAACGTGCGATAGAGGGGACGAAAAAGAAGATAAAGGCGGAAAAGGAGAAAGGAATAAGCATAGAAAAGGACATGATTCCTGAGAGAAAAACGGTAAAGAAAAAAGAGGAATGGTATGAAAAATTCAGGTGGTTCGAGACTTCAGATGGTTTTCTTGTAGTAGCAGGAAAAGACGCCACCTCCAATGAGATACTTGTGAAGAAGTATATGGACGCAGATGACCTCTTTTTCCATACGCAGGCGGAGGGCGCACCGGCAGTAATAGCGAAGACCGGCGGTAAAGAAGTTTCCGATGCGTGTCTAAAGGAGATAGCGCAGTTCGCATCTTCGTATTCGAATTTGTGGAAATACGGATTCTACGAAGGCGAGTGTTATTGCGTTATGGGCGAGCAGGTGAGTAAGACACCGCCGTCTGGGGAATACATAAAGAAAGGGAGTTTTGTGGTGCGAGGTAAAAGGAAATATTTCAAAGCGGCGTTAGGGCTGTGCATAGGTATTGAAAAGGCCGAAAACAGGTTGGTTGCATGCCCTTCATCGGATTCGCAACGAAACAAGCTGGATAATTTCGTGGAACTCGAACCGGGTGGCGATGTGGGAAAAAACGAGTTGTCAAAGGAAATTGTGAAGTTCTTTGTTGATAGCGCAAAAGGCGAAAATAAAGAGGAGGTTGGGCAGATAGCAACACAGGACAAGATATTGAGCTTTCTGCCGCCAGGGAAGTCGAGAATAAAAGGAGTTTATCGAAAGTTTAAATGAAGATAATAAAAAAAATATGAAAGTTTAAAACGATTACTAAAACTAAATTGTACAACCACATGGAAGGGAAAGGAGTAGAATAATATGGCAAAAGAAAAGGAAAAAATTCTGATAGCGCTTACGCCTTCAGAATCGAAACGGGTGATTGCAAAGGGCGTAAAGAAGTTAGAAGAAGTGCAGCGAGCGTTGAAACAGGGCACCATTATAATAGGGCTGGGGACTACAAATGCTTATGTAGCCGATGAGATTTTGAGTGAGTTGTCTGGAGCGAATAAGATAGATAAGCAGAGATACGCTGCTGGTGTCATAACGGACAAGGGCACTTGCGTTGTCGCGAAAGAAGAGAGGGAAAAGGACATAATAATAAAAAATGGCGTGGTAAGCAGCGAGGAGAGCATAGAAAACGCGATAGAGGAGTTATCTGCGGAAGACGTGTTCATAAAAGGTGCAAATGCGTTGGATGCATACGGAAATGCAGGCATACTCCTGGCACATACCGCTGGGGGCACGATAGGTTCAGCGATTGGAACTGTGATGGCACGAGGCGTGAATTTTATCATCCCCGTGGGTATCGAGAAAATGATACCCTATTCCATCACAGAGGCGGCGAAACGAGTAGGGAAGGAGAGATTCTACAAATCGGTAGGCATGCCCGTAGGGCTGATACCCGTGTATGGCACGGTAATTACCGAGATAGAGGCACTGATACTATTAGGCGCTGAAGATGCATTCACGATAAGTGCGGGCGGTGTGGCAGGAGGCGAGGGTTGTGTCATTATATGCGCTGAGGGTAGTGCGGAGTCCATGGATGACTTGATGCGAGTTATAACACAAATAAAAGGAGAAGCGCCGGTAAACGTGATGAGTGTAAAGTGCGAGTAAGCGGGGAGGGAGCTAAGACTCATGATTTGCCATATATATCCTTAAATTTCACCGCAGAGCACACGGAGAACGCAGAGGATAGAGGGTTAGCGGTTTAGAGCGTTAGAACGGCTACTAATACCTAATTACCTCTGCGTACTCTGCGCTCTCCGCGGTGATAAATCACTATATTTTTAGACTGTACCCCATTTACCTATACCGACTGCCCACCCTTTCCGGATTCCTCGCATATACTTCAAATCCCGGAATAATCGCCCTTACAACCGGAACGCCTATCTCTTCCCTCGTTACGTCCACCACTATCACGCGGTTCACAACCCGGCGCAATTTAT
>QEXZ01000141.1 GCA_003160755.1 Methanomicrobiales archaeon | reverse complement strand
AATGAAAAATGCAAAAATCGTGGTATTCCTATAAGGCTCCTATATGTTAAATAAGAGGTATGTTGGCTTATAGCTATACTATTAGCCTTAATGGTAGCTAATGTCACTATTAACTTGCTTGGGCGCATATTTTTTGATGAAGTATTAATAAAATGGATAATAAGCGGAATGAAGAAGAGGATATGCCTTAGATTTATATCCAACACTTTAAGATTTTAAAGATAATGCTTTCTGATTTTTATTTTATATTTAGTGATATGCACTATGGTTTTATACTGCGAGTTTCTTCTCAAACTTCGTCAGGTTCTCACAGCCGTTCTTCAACACGAGCACCATGTCCTCCAGTCTCACACCCCCCACTTCGGGGTCGTACAATCCGGGCTCTATTGTAATCACATTCCCTTTTCGTAGCTCGTAATCAGTATCAGCAACTCGCGGGTTCTCATGCAAGTCCAGTCCCACTCCATGCCCCGTGGAATGAATAAATCCTTTCTTACTCCTTTTTCTTATCGTCCCGTATCCCCTTTCTTCGAATACATCACATACGAGATTATGCACTTCTTTGCATGTTACTCCCTCCTTTATAAGAGCTAAAGCGGCGTTTTGTGCTGCCAGAACCGCTTCATACATCTCTTTTATCGCCTTTTCCGGCTCTCCTTTAACAACGGTTCTTGTCATGTCCGCGTAATACCTTTCCAACTTCAATCTTGGGAAAATATCTATGATGATTGACTCATTTACGAGGAGGGAACCAGTGCCTGTAAAGTGAGGGGCGGCAGCTCTTTTCCCACCTGCTACTATTGGCTCTCCACCATCGCAGGTACATCCAGAATCAATCAAATCGTGTTCTATATATGCTTTTATTCTTTCAGACGTTAGAACTTCACCGTTTTCCAACAGGGAATCAGTATCATTCATCACGGAAGATTTTTTTATAGCTGCTATGGCGATTCCCATTGCGTGCTCGGTAGCTCTTTGCGCCTTTCTCATATAGCTTATCTCCTGTTCATCCTTTATCTCTCGCTCTTTCGTTAGTATCGGTTCCTCCTTCACGGGAACCACTTCTATGCCGTTTTTTCTCAGTTCCTCAGCCGTGGATAACGGAAAATCCCGTGGCACTTCTATCGCATTTAGATGTTCTTCCAGAAGGATTTTTGTAATAAGCTCTTCTGTTTTGAGGTCACGGCCGTAATCAAGCGAAGACCGAATTTCAGTTACCGTTGACTCTTTTATCGCTCTTTCGTATTCCATTTGCGACACGATGAGAATGTCTTTTCCTTCGTGTGGAACGCGGAGATAAATAAAAGGGTCTACGGCAAGGAAATGAGCGGCATAATACATATCCGCATTATGCATGCTCCCGCTGACCATTAGAAGGGGTTTGGGCATTAGCATGTTTGTTGTTGTATAGAAAGTATAACTTCCTCTTATTTAAGACACGGATTTTTTCTTTTGTTGGGCTAACAGGGCTATTTTTAACGGCATTGCTCTTTTCATCTTGTCTGCGTTAATCTGTGTCTATAATTTATTTTTTGTTCCATCTCCAAACTACTTTAAAACTTTTTGTGAGATTAATCCTTTTAAAAATAACAATGACACTCATAGGACTGCTAATCCACGGACCCGAGGTAATAGACGAAGGCGAAGCGGAAGAAGCGATAAAAGCACTGATGGCTACAGCGAGATTTGAAGTAGAAGCGGCTTTGGGTGGGATAACAGGTAAAACAGCGGTTATAGACGCCGGTATGCAGCACGTGATAGACATAAGCAAGGATATGAGACCCTCAGAAGTAATGGAAGATTTTGTCGAGCGAGGCGTAAATTTTATCCTGTTGGTGAACCATGCAAAGATCGGAGAGAGCGGGTTCATGCTCGGTGAAGGCATTCTGAGGCGTTTTTTTGATAGACGTGGTGGCGATGCCGCAGAGAAAAATATTTCGTTTGTGCAATTAGAATACGGCAGCGGGAGCAGGATTATTATTCGATGGCTCTTGAGGTCCGACGATGAAGGGGTATATAAAAGACTAACCGGGGTTTTTAGTGAGTTCCGTGAGAGACAACCTTACAAGCTCGAATCAAGATGTAAAAAAGATGCTCGTTCGAATTTGGTATATCGCGAGATAAAGGGCGTGCATCCCGGAGAGAAAATTGTTGTGGATGGCGTTGTTATCGGAATGGTTTCATCCTTGCATGAAACCAAAAATAATAGCGTTACATTGGTAGCGAAAGGAGGAAAACTGGTAGATATTGTTGGCGGCAGGTTAATAAAACATAACCTTGAAAAGTTGCCTCCGCTGGAGTTGGAAAAAGTGTTAGTAAAGACCGCGAGTGTTATCAGGAGGACGAAACCGAAAAGGGTAGGAATAGGAACAGGAACGGATGAACGTGAATCGCAGGGAAAAGGAAGGGAAAAGAAAAAGAAGCGGGCATGTCTTTTTTATAACGTTGGCAATCTTTTTCCGAAACTCAAGGATGCTGAAGATGCCGATGCTGACGTTGTGGTTGCGGTAATCATCGGGGACGATACAACAAGCATTGCCGGCGACATACTGAAACGGTTTGGCATTCGCATGATAGGCATTACAGACGGCGATGCGGATGGACTGATAGCGGGAATAGAACGAGGAGCTGCACTGGAACAATACGATAGGTTCCTGCCTCCCGATTCGTTGATCATACGATTGAAGCCCGAACGGGATGACATTATAGGGGAAAAGGTAAAGGAAGAGATTTTCGAGGGGGGTGAAGAAATCGAACTGGACGGTGACATTGAGCAGCAAATTAAGGCGTTGAAACACCGCATACTTCACCTGGCTGAACAGGATATTATTGGGGAGTTAAGTTCTCCGCCTATTACCACAGCCATATAATTATCGGGAGGTGTATAACACCCATTATAATTTTAGGAACATTAGATTTTTGATATTAAAACTTCTCTTCTCAAAGCTTCTTTCATATCCCCTTCGCTTTTCAACTTCATCGCTTTGGGGATAAAGGTAAGGTATATATAATCCAGAAGTCAATACTTTACTATACCGCATTGAAAGGTGGGTAAAAAAATGGAACGGGATAGAAACAATCTACTTTCCATTGTAGTTATCGGTGTCGTGTTGATAGCTATTATTTTAGCAGCCGCACAGTTTGTTGGAGAAGGTACTAAAAGTGTGATAAGTGTTAGTGGGACGGCTTCTGTATCGGTAATGCCTAATAAAGCTGATATTTTTGTGAAGATAGTGAGTTTAGAGGACAATGCTGCGGATGCTCAAAGTGTAAACGCAGAGATTAGTAATAGAGTAATAGCGGCTTTGGAAAAAGAAGGAGTTAAGGAAGAGGATATTGAGACCAGCAGCTTTAGATTATACCCAAAGCAAAAGTGGAATGAAGATGAAGAAACTTATGAGACTGTTGGCTATGAAGTTATTCATATTTTAAAGGTGGAAACGTTAAACGTTGAAGAGGTGGGGGATTTATTGGATAAGGCTGTTGAAGCGGGTGCTAATGGTGTTGATAGAGTTAGTTTTAGCTTGACAAAAGAAAAACAGAAAGAAATAAATGCACAAGCATTGGAAATGGCTTCTTTAGATGCAAAGACAAAAGCTGAATCGATTACTGACAGTTTAGGCGTAAGACTTGGTAAAATAAGCAGGATAAGCGAGTCAAATTTCTTTTACGAGGGTTATGATTATTATCCAAGAGCGGCTGAAATAGAAGGACCCGTGCCCGTGCCGAAACCAGCTACACCGATATCTCCTGGTGAAGTAGAAGTTAGGGCTAATATTGTAATAGAGTATGAGATAAGATAATTTTTTGTTTTTTATTTCATTGATTTAGAGCTTCCAAAAACCCTTCTCACAGCCTATTTCATATCCCCGCTTTTCACCTTCATCGCTTTTTCATGTAAGAGGGGGAGAAAGATAAAACATTAAATCAAAGGTGATAGCATGGATAAAAAGAAGGCGTTAATGTTTGGGTATGGTCGGCTTCTGCACCGATACGGGTAAACAGCACAGGAGGAATTTTATTTTAACCCTCTGGCTGATTAGGCTGCGAGGCACTCGATTGATCAGCGGCTCAAACCTGTTTTATGTAACCTTGACAGTCAACTTATCATCCGCCAATAATCGGCTCCAGAGTCAATGTTCTCACGATTGCTTACCGAACTCCATGTCCAGGATTTCCATCACCTGGTCCTTGTTTTGTATGCTGCTTGTGGCCGCTACGAC
>QEXZ01000140.1 GCA_003160755.1 Methanomicrobiales archaeon | reverse complement strand
TGGAAATCGCCATGAACCATGCACAACCTTTTTGTTCTCTCCTTCAGTTTCCATCTCCAGTCTATACTGAGCTTCTCTATATCCCTGAGCTCTTCGCTCGTTATGAACTCATTTCGAGGCGGATAACTATCCGTGAGCCCGAATATGCATTCGCTATGCCCCACCAATTCCCGTATCCTTCGCACATAAAGTTGCGCATCGTCTCTTTTGACCGCGTGAATATCAGCCAAATAGGTAGCCAGAGCAGATGCCCTTTCCTCATCCTCTCCTCTCACTTCCCCACCGCCCCTCAGCCTATCCAGATCTTTAACGTATTCTGCGCCTTCTACTTTATCGCATGTGATGAAATATTCCTCCGCATCACTCGCGGATTCCATCCTCCCGTCCCGTGTAAAGTAACCGACATCTAGCGATTTTACGTGCTTCGGCAGCGTATTAAACGCATGGTGCTGCCATATCAGTATTTGCGCACGGTCAGCGAAATGGTCATGCCCAAATCCATCTCCCCTCATCGATGAGATAACCACTTCTTTTATTTCTCCCGCGCCGCCTGTCTGAAACTTCACGAAATACGGTTTGCCATATCCAAATCCTTTTATTTCTCCTAAATCTTCCTTTTGTTCTTGCGACTCCAATCCCCACTCCTTTACACTCAGTACACGCAACGGCGTTTCGTACTTAGTCTCCAAATATTCCTTTATTTTTTCGTTCATCGTTCCTCCGTTCTGCATATAGCCTATCGGTACAGGCAAGACAAGCGCTCCAGTAGAAGTATACCCGAAAACAATACTTTTATTATACCCTATTACCTTCTCATTCTTATTGAAATTATTATTACAAAAATAAAATATAAAAAGCGGGGTAGAGAGAAGATATGGAAAACCTGTTCGATGGCCTGATGGGCGATGGCAAGATATTTACAAACCGCGAGGTGCTTCGCCCTACCTATGTCCCTGAGAATTTACCGCATCGGAAGAAGCAGATAAGAGGTTTAGCAGATACGTTATCACCCTCGTTAAAAGGGGGAACACCTTCTAATATCGTGATATATGGCAAAACTGGAACAGGTAAGACCGCTACGGTGAAATATGTAAGCAAGGAATTGGAAGAGATGGCGGGGAAAAGGGGCAGCAAATGTATTATGCTATATATCAACGGTGAGGTATTTGATACGCAGTACAGGGTTTTTGCTTATCTTGCACGGGCATTTAATCAGCAAATTCCGATGATCGGGTGGCCGACAGATATGGTGTATTCAGAGTTCAAGGCCGCGGTAGATACAGAAGATAGATGCGTAATTGTGGTATTGGACGAGGTGGACAGGTTAGCAGGCAAAGGAGAAGGGGCTTTATATAATCTCTCAAGGATAAACAGCGAGCTAAATCACGCAAAAATAAGCATGATAGGCATCTCAAATGACTTGACCTTTACGGAGTTACTGGATCAAAGAGTGAGGTCGTCGTTAGGGGAGGAAGAAATAATATTCCCGCCTTACAATGCGAACCAGTTACAAGATATTCTAAGTGAACGGGCGGAAATATCGTTCAACGAATCGGCGTTAGACGACTCGGTGATACCGCTTTGCGCTGCTTTCGCTGCTCAGGAGCACGGTGATGCGCGGCGTGCTCTTGACCTGCTACGCGTATCAGGGGAAATTGCAGAACGCACAGGGTCCGAGCGGGTAACTGAGGAGCATGTGCGGCTCGCAGGTAAAAAGATAGAAGCGAATAGAATAGTTGAAGTGGTAAAAACACTGCCGCTACAGTCAAAAATCGTGTTAAGTAGTGTGCTCCAGCTACACCGGGAAAGGAACAAAATCCGCTTCTCCAGCGGCGAAGTCTATAATATGTACCGGAAATTGTGTGGGTATCTGGCCATGGAGGCGTTAACGCAGCGGCGTGTTGCCGATTTGGTCTCGGAACTGGACATTTTAGGATTGATAAATGCCGCGATAGTGAACAGAGGACGACATGGTCGTACAAAGGAGATTTCACTGAGTGTGCCGGTTGATTGTGTACAGCCTGTCCTGTTTGAAGACTATAAGCTTAAAGAGGTATCTAATATCAAAGTAAAAGCGCAGATGACATTGTAGATTTAGGGGAGATGAAAGATGAGCAAGGAAGAAAAAGAAAAAAAAGAAAAAACAAAGGGAACTGCAAATATGCCGGTGTACGTTAAATTCGAGGTACCGGAGGAGTTACAAAGTACGTCGCTAGAGGCATTGGATCTGGCAAGGACTACGGGTAGCGTAAAGAAGGGGACAAATGAAACCACAAAAATCATAGAAAGGGGAATGGCAAAGTTAGTGCTGATTGGTGAGGATGTTACGCCAGAGGAGATATTAATGCATCTTCCACCGTTATGTGAAGAGAAAGGTGCTCCTTACGTGTATATAAAAAGCCAGCGTGATTTAGGCGCTGCTTGTGGTATAAATAAAGGCTGTGCCTCTGCCGCCATCGTTGACCCCGGGAAAGCAGAAGAAGCGATTGAGGGAATTATAGCGGAGCTGGAGAAACTAAAGGGATAATGTTGTACTGTAACGTAATGTGACTAAACCAAATAGGAGACGATATTTATAATGAGCGAAGAGAGGGGAACACCAGCAGAGGTAATAGAAATAGTAGGCAGGACGGGAATGCATGGCGAATCCACGCAGATAAAGTGTAAGATACAGGAAGGGAGGAATAAAGGGAGAATTATAACGAGGAATTGCAGGGGACCTATAAAAGCAGGCGACGTTATTGTGCTGCTGGAGACAGATAGAGAAGTGAGGAAATTACTGAGGAGGTAATTTATAGAAATAATGGAGAAGAAATGTTCGTTTTGTGATTCGCCAATAGAGCCGGGTCGAGGGAAGATGTATGTAAAGCGTGATGGAGCAGTTTTTTATTTCTGCAGTTCTAAGTGCGAACGCAATATGATAAAGCTGGGGAGAAAAAGAAGAAAGGTGAAGTGGGCGGCGGCAACTACGAAATTAAAGGCTAAACCTAAAGAGAGCTAAAGAAAAATCACATTTGTTTAGCTAACCACAAGATTACACAGATTTCCACAGAAGAAGAGATAATATTGTCCATGTCTCCGCACATTATTGATTAGTTTATCCTCTATTAACCTCGTTTCTTGTGTTAATCTTGTGAAATCTCGTGGTTTTTTACATCGGCTATATATCCACAAAAATCTTCTCTTTTATCCTTTTTATATGTTCAACCGCTTCTCCTCCTACGTCTAATGGTGCTTTACTCTCAATATCTGCTTTTATCAATGCCAGTTCATAAGGGATAATCCCCAGCAGAGGAATCCCTATCTCATCTAATTTAGTTTCTATCTTTTTCGCCATCTCGGGATCCATAACTTTGTTTATCACTGCCGCTATGTTGTGTATGCCTATATCATCACCGAGCTTCTTTATTCTGCTTACAGTCTCCACCGACCTCATCCCTGGTTCTACCACGGTGAGCATCAAGTCAACCCCTTTTGCAGTTCCTCTGCCTAAATGCTCTATTCCCGCTTCCATATCCATTATAACCGTATTTTCTTTGAACAGGATATGCTGCAACAAAGATCGAAGGAACGCATTCTCAGGACAAATACAGCCACCACCTCCCTTCTCTATCGTTCCCATTACCAGCAGCGTTACACCATCGGGTCCTTCTGCACCGTATTTCGTGATTATATCATCTACTTTTGGATTCAGTTTGTAGATGCCCGTCCCCGAATAAGCACCCGTGCGTTCAAAAATCAGGTCTTTTAACGCGGATATGGGTGTAGGGTTCTCTTTTATGCCCAATGTAAATTTCAAGTTCATCGCAGGGTCGGCATCTACGGCAATTACGGGATGCCCTTCTCTCGCAAGGAGACGGGAAAGCGTACCTGCAATGGTCGTTTTGCCCACACCACCTTTTCCTGCAACTGCTATTTTTAGTTTTGTTCTTGTTCTCTCCATGTGACTTCCACCTCGTCAGGTCGGTAATTAGGGTTAACCGCGGATTTATCAATCGGCGTTGTATCGCCGGTTTTGTAGTGAAGCAGACCGAGATAAGCAATCATTGTGCCGTTATCCTTTAAATATTTAGTTTCAGGAACGTAAAATTTTGCTTCTCGGTCGTGGCACATCGTTTGTAGCATTTGCTGTAATCTTCGGTTCGCACCTACGCCACCAGCTAACAGCATCTCATCCTTACCGAGATGTGCCATTGCTCGCTCGGTTACTTCAGTGAGCATAGCAAAAGC
>QEXZ01000014.1 GCA_003160755.1 Methanomicrobiales archaeon | reverse complement strand
AGTCTATCCCGTATATATAGCACACCGCTCTGACAATACCAAACACGCCCGCCTTCACCACTGCGACTGCATGCAGTAGCGCACTCACGGGCGTTGGCGCAGCCATTGCCGTGGGAAGCCACGAGTGAAAAGGCATCCATGCCGCTTTCATGAACCCTAACAGGAATATCACGAATAACGCCGTCAGTGCCCCTCGTGATGCCTCCGCAATGGTGGATATTCCGCCATTCACGAAATCCGTCGTCCCTGCAAAATGGTAGGTTAACACCACCGCGGCTAAGAAGAAACAGCCGGAGGTAAGCAGATAGGCAAGATATTTACGACCTGCAAATAGCGCTTCCGGTGTCTGGTCATGCGCCACCAAGGGATACGTTGAAACCGTTAATATCTCATAGAAGACAAACATCGTGAGTAAGTTCCCCGATAGCGCTACGCCCACCGCACCGAAGATAGCGAATGCGAAACAGAAGTAGTATCGCGTTTGAGCATGTTCGTGCAACGACCGCATATATCCGATGGAATAGGACGAGACGAGAATCCAGAGGAAAGAAGAGGTAATCGCGAATATAAGGCCAAAAGCATCTACGCTGAAACCAAAATCAACGCTCGGAAATGCAGTAAAAAACGTGTATTTGATGACTTCACCCCCTATAATGGCCGGTATCATGGAGATGACGATAAGAAACTGCGCGATGCTTGCGAGCATCGTCCAGCTCTCGCGTATGTTCGGGCGCTTGCTAAACAGAATTATAAGAATAGCGCCAATTGCAGGGCATAAAATTGCTAACAACGGTCTATAATTTATTGGTATCAATTCCTCCATCATGGTATTGCCCACCGTCCTAATCCAAATAGTTCATTAACTTTATCCAACATGCTTAGAGGAATATCTGCAGGATTAGCAAGCCAGAGAATACCAACGATTATGCAGAGAGAAGCGAGCGTTAATACAGGGATAAGCATGCTAAGCGGTATTTCATTTTTGCTTGAGGATGAATGTCCCTCTTCTTTACCTTCTCCTCGCTTCATGTACATCATTTCTATCACACGCCAGAAATAAACGAGGTTGAGCAGCGTACTGAGCAGCATAACCGCCACAAATATGAATTTTCCGGATTCTAAACAGGCAAGGATTATGTACACCTTCGAGACGAAGCCCACGCTTGGCGGCACCCCAATCATTGAAATCGCAGCTAACGTAAAAGCCGCACAGGTGTAGGGCATTTTTCTGCCCAAACCCTGGAAATCCGTTATATTCCACAACTCAGCCTTGTAAATAAACGCTCCTGCAACAAGGAACAAACACCCTTTCATCAGTGCGTGGTTCAGTATGTGCATCAATGCAGGGGTCAGCCCGCCCCAAAGGGCAGAGTGCGTGGAAACGGAAAGTCCAACCGCAAGCATAATGTACCCCATTTGCGAAACGGATGAATAAGCAAGCATCCTCTTCAGATTATACTGTGCTATCGCGAGAATAGAGCCAATGATTATACCGAATGCGGCTATCCAGCAAAGAAAATCGAATATGGGCAAGAGTTTGATGAAGTCCAGCGTGAAAACCGAGAAACAGACCCTTATTAGCGCATAGGTAGAAACTTCAATAATAATGCCGGAAAGCATTGCACTTATCTCGGAGGGAGCGAAGGAATGCGCATCCGGTAACCAGGTATGGAGCGGGAAGAGCGCCATTTTTATGCTCAAACCAACGAGGAAGAAGACAAAAGCTGCCTGAACTACTTTGTTTCCGTATAGCGGTGGCAATAAAAGAGAGAGGTCGTGCATGTTCAGCGAGCCCGTTACTGAATACAGAAAACCGATACCGAGCAAGAAGAAACAAGCACCGATAGAACCCAATACGAGGTAAGTAAAACTCGCCTTCAGCGCTATTTTACCCCTCGAAGCTATTAACGCATACGCAGATAGAGACATTATCTCCACAAACACATACAGGTTGAATATGTCCCCAGTGACAACTACACCGCATAATCCGGTGACGAGGAGTTGGTAAACGGTATAAAAAGGGGCAATCTTATGTGGTAGCTCGTGCTCTATGCTCCTCTTTGAATACACTACGCATATCAAGCTCAAAAACAGAAGTATGACCAGTACATAAGCATTCAAAGCATCAACGACGTATTCTATGCCCCAGGGAGGTTTCCATCCGCCGAGCCAGTAATAAATGGTACCTTTAGTGAGGACGTGGTGCAGGATAAAAATAGACATGATGAATTGAACGAGAATGGTTGCGATGGAGATGAAAGCACAAGATTTCTTGTTCCGCCAGCCGGCGATTAAAATAGTGAATGCGGAAAGCATGGATATTGCAATCACGAGCACTGGAAAATGTTCAACTACACTTATCATGTTTATGACGATTTCTTATATTTAAAGCACATGCATATAAGACTATCCTTTTTTTTCCCGGCGTGACACCGGTGGCACGCGGAATTTGCAGGAAACAGATAAAAAGCGAAACATTTTTATATGCCTTTTACTTTTAAAAGAAATACAGAAAGAGAGGGACTTTTAAATAAAGATGGGCACACAAGAATCCTTCGGGAAGGCGATATTTGATAAGCGAACATTGGTAGTGATAGTACTTGCGGCGATTTTATGGCGAACATTTATAAGCCTTGACCAAAAGATAGAGCTTTGGGAAAGTGCCTGCTCAGGTATTGTACTCATCTTATTTGGCTGGGTTCTCTTTGCTTACATGCATCTCGAGTCCACGAAACTGAAGGGTCGGGTAATGTCAAACTGGATTTACCAGGGGATTGCCGTTAGCATGGTCTCCATAAATATTTACGTTGTTATTTACTATGCGATGAGGTGGTATAAGTTACTGCATGTAGAAGCTTATCTGCCACTGGATTTCCTTTTCAGAGATGTAAGATATATTGCATTAGTGGTGTTTTATTGCGGTGTACTATGGTCAGCGAAGTACGTAAAAAAGGTGCACGAGGATTACGTATCGCTATCTGAAGAGAAAGGTCTTCTGCATCTCATATCCCCATACTTATACGTAAGGGGGAAAAAGCTGAGAGAAATGGGCGTGAAAGAGTTAATGAGCACGGTGATGACAGATGAACGAACATTAATGGTGATAGTGGGTATAGCGTTTTTATGGCGAACAGTCATAAGCATTGACTATAATATAGCTCTTTGGGAAAGCATGTGCTCAGGTATCGCTCTTTTCATAATGGGCTGGCTTTTTTTGGCTTATGTGTATTTTATCTCTAAGGAACAGAAAGGTTGGTTGAACCTGGTTAAGGTCTATCATGGAATTGCCAGTGGTCTACTCGCTATAAACATTTATGTTCTCGTTTATTATGGAATGAGGTGGTATAGATTAATAGGCTTGGGAGGTGTTGCGGAAGCTTTTGTGCCACTGGATTACCTCTTCAGGGATGCAAGATTTTTTGCGTTAGTGATGTTTTATTGTGCATCAATAGTGCTATCGAAGTTTCTAAAAAGAGCGTATGAGGAATATAGGTTGCTATCCCCGGAAGCGAAGACTATTTAGCTCCTTTTTTATTTACCTCAGCTATACAAATACTAAAATTCCACCTTCAACGTAACTATCTCAAAAGGTTTCATTACCAATTCAATTGTTTCACCCTTTTTTTTCAACTCTTTTACCACTCCTTCGTCCTCTTCCTCCAGCATGTTCACAGCCTTGACCGCCTTTGGCTTCCTGAACAGAGTTATTTCAGCATTCGTTTCTTCTCCCTTCGTCTCATAGAATCTTAGAATCACTCCACCTCCGTCCTCTGCCCTCTTAAGTGCGGATAAAACCACACTTTCCGGTTCTATTTTCAAAAAAGAGCGCTTCAAAGGCATTTTTTTGCCCTTTGGTAACTGCAATGCATCCAAATCGAAGTTGAATTCAAGAGCATGCTTGTAAGATGAAGCTTCTCGCCAATCTCCTTCATGCGGATATATGGAATACCTGAACACGTAATTTTTAAACTCCTGCGCATCTGGAACAGGTATTGCAGGACCTGTCCTGCCATCCGAAGACAGCATTGAAACACTTCTTAGCAGTGTCAAATAGATGTCGCCTTCCTTTACCGTGTTTTCCGGTGTCCCCCTGTGCATCACGGTCAAGCCCTTTTTTCCGTCAGAATAATCAAGCCATCTAAGTGATGGGAATACACCACAAGGCTTCTCAACCCACTTCCCTCCTGGCTTACATCTAAATGGGCATGTCGGACGGGAGACAACACCAAATTGACTTCCGCAGGCATAATCAGAAGAGTTTATGCTTGTGGAGAACCTGACCCTGAGGCGTGCCTTCGGATGCTTGTCTATTATGCACGTGATGAAATCTATTCTCGGAATGTCCCTATAAACTATTACTTTTTTTTCGCACTCCAAGAATTTATGCTGCCATATAAGTGGTTCCAGCTTCTCCGTCAATCTGTATGGCCAGCGAAGGGAAAAATAATCGGTCTTGACGTTGATAACCCGTCTCGAAGGACTTTCATTTATCTCGAAATTCTCTGCCCGGAACGAGCCGTACTTCACACCCTCTCCTTTTTCTGTTTTCACAGGGATACACAATTTTTGCGCATGGTAGTAAAGGTCGCCGGTTTCTTCCTCCAGCACAAGCTCATTCGCCGTGCAAATCCTCTCTCCTCCTTGGATCACGTCAATTAACCCTGTGGCAGGGTCCATCTCAACCCCAAAGAATCTGTTTTCTATGGTGTTCCCCCTTATCATGATAAAATTCGGGTCATAACGACGCCGTTTAGGCCCTCGCTCAAGGATTTTATACACCCTATATCCCAGCCCAGGAACCGTGGGAACAAATCCTATCCTCGCATATCTCAACGAGTCATCTTCATACCTCGTAAACCGTATAACCTCCACATCTATTTCCTCTTCACCACTTTTTAATCCTTTAACCTCTACTACTTTTCCTTTCTCAAAATCCAAATCCATCTCTACCCAGTCCCTCACTTCCCACGACAGCGAGTTAAATATAATTATATCCCCACCTTCAACTCCCCCCTCACCTTCCTCGGATTGATGCTCTACGATTATAGGGAACATGCGAGGGCAGAGGGTGCACATCTTGGTCCTGAGGAAGCCCAGGTATTCCTTTACCTCATCATAACCCCTGTCCATCCCTGTCCCGGGAACTACATCATGAAATGCGATGAACAAAATTTTTCGCCAGCAGTCTCTCAACTCATCAGAGGGATAGTAGCCATTCATGAGTGATGATATTGTACCCCAGCGCTCGCAAGACAACAACCAACTTTCATGGCTGCAAAGTCCCTGTTTTATCCACATTCTGCTCGAGCAGCAATCTGGGAAAACCGCGGAATACTTCCCTGAATACATTTCCCCCTTCCTGACATCCATCTTGAGATTTTTCTCCTCTGTTTCCTTCTCCAGTGCTTCAAAGAATTCGTGTGGTGTTGCAATCTTCATCCCCGCTTTTTCTCCTTTATTTTCATTCCACGCCTCCACAACCCCCGGTGTTTCCGGCTGCGGCATCGTAACTCCACTCCCGGAAGGCATCAAGATACGGGAGGTTGCCGCCACTTCCTTGAGTTTCTCATAGCTTTCTTCCAGTTTTGTCAAGTCCAATCCTGCTCTGTATCCCAAAGGCATCCAGTGAGTTAAAATCCTCGTTCCATCCAAACCTTCCCACAAGAATTCCGATGGCTTTTTTTTCGATGCCCCTCTTCTGAATGCAACATACCTGTATCCAGATTTTTTGTATATCTGCGGGAGCTGGGCATTCAAACCAAAGCTGTCTGCCTGCCACATTACCGGAACATCAACCCCAAACTTCTCCTTTGCATATCTCTTACCAACCAAGATTTCTCTTATCAACGTTTCTCCTTCCGGGAGCATCGTATCTGCCATCAAGTATTCTCCATCGGCTATCTCTATCTTGCATTCCTTTATGCACTTCGTAATCCTTGAGAACAGTTCTGGATACCTTTTCTCCGTCTCCTCAAGCAGAAAGGTTTGCTCTATCAGGAACTTGTAATCCGTCTTTTCAATAAGTCCAACCACTTCCTTCAGAATGAGTAGCATATTGATGTAAAAATAGTTCTCCTTCGTGAAGACCCAGATGGCATCGTAATGCGTGTGTGGGACGAGGTAAATCGTATCTTTTTCTTCTTCCTTCTCGTACACTGCACTGTTTTTTCTTTTAGTACGCATTTTGCAAGAATACCGTAGGAAACGTTTTAAAATAAGGAGTAGCGATACAAATACATGTAAATTATCTTCACACAAAAGGGGTGAGCTTTAACTTAAGAGCTTCTTCGGTGATGATATTTTCGAGGCAATGTAATTTGGTATCGGGGCGATTGCAATACAGGATAACACTCCTGTCGAGCACGGTAACTTTAAAGCGATTTGTTACCATGTGGCCCAGCTCTTCACCCAATGCGCCCCCGGTGGGCATTCCAAATACTCCTGCATTCCCCGCCTCCCTCAACTCCATCACCCAATATGAGAATAACTCCGCCATTCTTTCAAGGTTGCCCGGCATTTTCAAACGATATTGATACTCTAACAAATCCGTTCCGATGATAGCCATGACTGGAGGTTTTAAACCGGAAATGAAATCCGTGAACACTGGAAAATCTTCCTCCATTGATTCACCTTTCAAAATTTTCACGTTCTCTCTTACCTCTTTCTTCTCCTTTCTTACCTCAAAGACTGTGAGATACTTCACATAATCCTCTTCCTCTACAAAGGGCAATACCCCTCTCCTTAACCTCCTCTCATCCCACCCACTACTTGGAATCTTTACGCAATAATTTCCCTGCTGGATGCTGTTTATAATCATGTGAGCGACGATGGACTGGTATCCTAAGAGGGATAAATCATCTCCATATTCTATAATATTGGTGCTTCCCTTGGGTAATCCACCGCCCAAAATCCTGTCTATCTCCACGCACCCCGTAGATATATTTGTGCCGGTATTTGGAACAACTTCTACGCTTCTCGGCTTCTCTATTTTCCTCCTCTCGAAAGGACCGAAAGATCTAAATCTGCCACCATCTAAGGTAAAACCATACTTGTGCTGGTCTATCCTGACGCCTCTTAATTTCTTTATCACCATTTCCCTCGCCCTCCTGTAATCTATGGATATGCGGCTTAGCTCTACTATTCCATCAACAATATAATCGAGCGGACCTGTCTCAAGCCTTTCCGATATGAGTACCAAATTCATTTTGTATTGCACTGCATAATTTCTTACCAGGTCAGTGATTGCCGCTTCCAGCGATGCTATCTTCTCCCCCTTTGCTTCTGATGCAATCGCCTCCCAGCTATCAATTACGAGTGTAGCAGGTTTTCCCACCTGTACCATTTTCATATGAAGAATGTCAGAGAAAGGGTGCGGTCCAGGAAACGCTTTTGATGAGATATACAGGTTAGTCGCATCTACCAGGCTCACAAAGCCAGCACGTTCCTCCAACCACGGGAATTGGCGGTAAAGAGCAGGAAGTGAAACCCTCGCTGAAAGGTATATAGCATTCTCGCCCCCGAACTCATCGAGTATCTCGAAAGCAAGCATCGTCTTCCCCGTTCCCGGCTCTCCCTTTATCAGCAGCGAATACCCCTCCCCAGCTGATAGCGCATTCTCCAATTCAGGTGGTATTTCAGTATTCATGTTCTTATTATATGAGATTCATAAATAAAAACCTTTCGGTTTTTTGATTTCATGGAGGGAAAAGCATTTCACGGTACAGGATAACGACTTTAAGCGCGTAAAAAAATAGATACGTCATCACGCAAAGAACAACGAAAATAACACCCAGGAAAAGCCCGAAGTAATAACCTAAACTCTCCACTTCTATTTCAGGGCAACTTTCCTTTATTAATTCCAATGTCTCCGGATCACATGAACCCAAACCACGCATGAGCCTAATGGTGCACCCGGGGCATTTAATAAAACATTTCACCGCACTGCCGAATTTACTTTCCATCTTCTTTTACCTCTTTTTGTACTTATGATTTATAAATATTTCGATATTTGTCCTCATTATAATAATCCTACCACAGTGTGGAAGAGCACCATAAATGGTTCAGGATACAAGCCTATGATAAAAGATATTACTGCCAGGATGAGAAGTGGAACCCACATCGTTAATGGTGGGTCCATGACCTTAGGGTTATTTGCTAATTCCGGCTTTAAAGGACCAAAGAATATCCTCTTCGCGGCCCAGAATGTATAGACACCCGTCAATATAGTCGAAAGGATACCCAGACTTGCAATTATCAGTCCGATGGAAGTTGGATTTGTCCTGAAAATGCCTGTAAATAGTATCCATTTTCCGGTAAATCCACTTGTGAGCGGAATACCGGTGAGTATTGCGGAGGCTGTTATCCAGAGCAGGGCGGTTATTGGCATCTTATGTACAAGTCCACCCATCTTATTCATATCTCTGATTCCCGTTATATAAACCAATATACCTGCAGTTGAGAAGAAAATAGCTTTTCCCAGGATATGACTCAGGAAGTAAAACATCCCACCTTCTATACTCCAGATGGTGAGTGCTCCCAGCCCAAGGACCGAGTATGATATCTGACCGATAGTTGAGCAAGCACAGAGTCGCTTCACGTCTGTTTGTGCCAGTGAGAGGAGAGCGCCATATAGTATGGTTATCAAAGCCAATATCATGAGGGGTATGCTGAACACTTTGAGATCATTATGAAGTGGCAAGATGAGAACCCTGACAATCACATAGGCACCTATATTCGCATAAACTGCAAGCAACCCAGCTATGCACGTGGGATGTTCTGCGTGAACCCAGGGCATCCAAACGTGAAGCGGAAATATTGCCAGCTTTGTAGATACACCGAGAAGGATAAGTAATGCAATCCAAAAAGTCATTGGATTTCCTGCAAGAGTGTGTAACTCCGAGATTGCAAAGGTACCTATCTGAGAATAAACTAATACCGACCCAAATAAGACGAATGTTCCACCAACAACACCCCAGAGGAAACACATTACGGCAACTCTAAAGCGCTCTACATAACCAAAGAAACTCATTATGAAGTAAAGAGGAATAACCATTAATTCTATAAAGAGGTATATTACTATGAGGTTTGTAGCAAAGCAAATACCGAGGAAAGATGCGGGAAAGAGGAGATATAGCCAGAAAAACGCGGTAAAATACGCGAGTTGTGTCTTTTCATCCTCTTCTCCATAGATTACCTCTATTCTGTGTTCCACATAGTGTAATGAGTAAAACGCAAGGGCGGTGCAGATTATATTTATTATCAACGCAACCGGGATACTCAAACCATCAGCCAGGAGACCAAACGTCACGTAGGGCCCCCATACGTATTCCTCGCGAATCGGTGTACCCTGATAAACGCTGATGCCCGCTATGC
The DNA here is from genome assembly GCA_003160755.1 of Methanomicrobiales archaeon. GTDB lineage: Archaea > Halobacteriota > Syntropharchaeia > Alkanophagales > Methanospirareceae > QEXZ01. The sequence goes on along the minus strand of QEXZ01000014.1, from coordinate 10,599 downwards.
AGATAAGAGCGGTAGTGTATAGCAGGGTTATACATGGTATAAATCGTGCTTTTTTCCCTATTATGCGCCTGGTTAAAAGTATGATCAGGGTGGCTACAACTGGCGCTACTACTGTTTGGAGGAGAATATAGGGCATCATCATTCCATCACCGCCATAAATAGTATGAATAAAAGAAGGAGTAGCATGGCAAGGAGTATGTATATCAAATTATACGACAACTCTCTGACCTTAATTTTCTTGATTTTGTCATGGATCTTTTCGAAGTTGAGGAGCTCAGGAAGTCTCACGTGAAATGCATTATCCAGTGGATTCTCAACAAACTTGGGTACGAGGGGGAAAAAAGCAGACTTGAAAAAACCTGCCATTCTCATTACATTCCGGTCAATGAAGCTTGTAAAGTCCATTAACGGTCCTTCACAGAACCTTATGCCCTTTTTTCCTGGTATTCGGTAGAACCAGTCTGTGTCAAGCGTGACTGTGGGTGTGCCGTGAAGCATTGCTCTTAATAGCCAAAACGCTACGAAAGTGAACAAAAGAATCTGGCACATTGCTACCACGTGACCCGGTGCATAAGGAACGTAATCAACGGGATAAGGGAGAATATTGTAAAGTATTTGAGGATACACACCGAGAAGGGTACACAAAAACGCCGTGATGCCCATTGCAGCGAGCATATTCTTGGGTGGCTCTCTCGCTTCGCATACTGGCTTATCACTCGCAAACCACACGCCCCAAGGAAGTTTTAGCCCCGTGTGCAGAAAAGTTCCTATGGAAGCGCCTTCGAGCATCAGCCATATAGTTGGATAGTCCCACATCGCAGAAGCGTGGACAACCATCGTCTTGCTCACGAAACCGTTGAACAGCGGGAAGCCAGAAATTGAAAATGCACCTATCATATAAAGCCAAAAAGTGATGGGCATGTATTTGTAAATGCCACCCAATTCGGTCAGTTTGCTTCGCCCCGTTACCTCGATTACCGCACCCATACCCATGAATAGCACCGCCTTGTAGAGGATATGGCAGAACGCATGCGCTGCCGCACCGTTTATCGCCATTTCTCCCGCTGCCGTGCCAAAAACACCCATTCCCACTCCTGCTACCATGTAGCCCACCTGAGAGATGATGTGATAGGCTAAAAGTCGTCTTATGTCATTCTCAAGCACCGCAAAGACAACTCCATACAGCGCCATTATTGCCCCTAACCATATCAGAATGTCTACACCCGGGAAACCTCTTATCAGCACGTATATTGCGCTCTTTGTGGTGAATGCAGTTAAAAACACTGCGCCTGTAACACTTGCTTCTGGATACGCGTCCGCCAGCCATGCGTGTAAAGGTGGAACCGCCGCGTTTATGATAAACGCGAGGAATATTAGATTAACACCCAGATACTCACCCCCTATACCCCAGGTAAACGAATCAAAGGCAAGCGAACCACCATTGTGTAAATGTATCAGAACCCCTGCTAACAGGCATACACCGCCAAAAGAATGCACCATGATATACCGGAATCCCGCACCGAAAGCCGATTTCGTCTTGCCATACCAGATTAAAAACAGTGATGCCCAGGCCATTATTTCCCAGAAAAAGAACAACGTGAAGAGGTCTCCGGCGAAAACCACACCCAGCGTGCTTCCGACATATATTAATGCGGATACGTGCTGCCAATTCTCCTTTATGTGAATTGCATAAAGAATCATGCAAAAGGAAGCAATCACGAATACGTATGCGAATACCATGCTTAGCCGGTCTATCCTGCCGAGTGTGAGTCCATATCCTAAGAAAGAAAGGACCCATGTTTTCCCCTCTGACAGAAGTACGCCTTTGGACATGAGCAGGAGATTTACAAATGCTAACGCAGGGAGTAGGAGTATATAAGCCTGTTTCAGTCGCTTTTTACCCTTTAAAAGCGGCACTAAGAAAGCACCAAAGAGGAATATGAACCCCGGATGAAACCACTCAATCACTGGCTTTCACCTCCAAAGCGCCTGGCACTCAATGCAAAATGCAAAATGCAAAATATAAAATGCAAAATAGGCGAAGTTGTTTGATCGGATTTTCTTAAAGTTTGAATTTTGACTTTTGCGATTTTCAATTTGCATTTTTCAGTGTTTCTCATAGTAATCCTCCTCCTTCTGAAGCCAGTGATGCCCGAGCGCTTTTGACACAACGATGATGATGACACAGCCGACGAAACCGTAAATTGCGCCAAAGGCGGGTATTTCCTCCCACCAGAAGTGCACATGAGGATGTAAAAACAGTTTAACAAGTATCCCAGCCAGAACACCTATGAACAGGCTCACGTAAAGCATCAAAAACAAATGCCTCATCGTTATCGCTATCTTCATCTTCATTTCTACTTCACACACCTCCTCCTAAACCTGCAACTGCGAGTTTTGCAAGGTCTAATATGTGAAACGTGTTCGGGAACAGGCAGAATACGATGGAGAAAATTGCCGTAATGGTCAGGGGAACAAGCATGAAAATAGATGCTTCTTTTATCTCTGGCTTTTTACTACTATTCTTATTTCCTCCACCCGTCCACTTCTCTGGTTCTGGTTTACCAAAGAACACAGTATATATTATCGGGAAGAAATAAACAATATCCAGTAGAGAACTTACCAGAAGCACCGCCAGCAAACCCATGGCATGCGCATCCAGCGTACCCAGAGCAAGATACCATTTACTTATAAGTCCACACACGGGTGGGATGCCACTCATACCAAGCGCGCCTATGGTGAATGCAACCATTGTTACCGGCATTGCTCTTCCTAAACCTGCCATCTCGCTTATATTCTTCTTGCCTGTAACTACTATTATCGCACCTGCACACATGAACAGCGTTATCTTCATAAAGCCATGAAAAGGGATATGAAGCATTGCTCCTTGTACGCCCATAGTGTTTAACAACGCCACGCCAAAGAGGATATAAGATAACTGGCTTATGGTGGAATAAGCGAGTCTTCTTTTCAAGTTGTCCTGTGCGATTGCAATCAGAGAAGCGACAATCATTGTGAACGCTGCTATGGATGCAAGTATTAATCCCAGACCAAGCGCACCCATCAAATCCACACCATATATGTAACACACAACTCTGACGACTACAAACACCCCTGCCTTCACCACTGCTACGGCGTGTAAAAGCGCACTCACCGGTGTTGGCGCAGCCATTGCCGTTGGCAACCAACTGTGAAGAGGCATCCATGCCGCTTTCATGGAGCCCAGCATGAAGAACGCAAATAGCAGCATCAATGTCAAGCGCGATGCAGAAGCAACCGTTAAAATACCGCCGTTCTCAAAATCCGTAGTCCCGGCAAGGTAAAACGTTAACACAATCGCAACAAAGAAGAACCAACCCGAAGCAAGCAAATAAGCCAAGTATTTACGACCCGCAAACCGTGCTTCCTCTGCCTGCGCAGTCTGCTCTTGCTTGTGTCCCCATTCGGCCAAGCCGTTGTGAGCCACTAATGGATACGTTGAGATCGTTAATGCCTCATAAAAGAAGTACATGGTAATCAGGTTCTTAGACAGTGCTATGCCCACCGCACCGAAAATGGCTAAAGCGAAACAGGCGTAGTATCTCGTTTGCGCGTGTTCGCGCAGCGACCTCATATATCCTATGGAGTAGGACGACACCAGAATCCATAAGAAAGAAGAAGTAAAAGCAAAAATAAGACCAAAAGCATCTACTCTGAATATAAAATCAAGCCCAGTAAATATAGTAAAGAGATGACATTCGATTACATTTCCTTCTACAACAATCGGTATCAAGGAAAAGACAATCAAAAACTGTAATATACTGGCGAACATTGTGCAGATCTCCCTTATGTTCGGTCGCTTTCTAAAGAGTAATATGAGAAAAACACAAATAAAGGGGCATAAAATTGCTAACAACGGTCTTATGGATTCCACTATCGCCAACTCATCCACCTCCTAAAATTACAAGTGATGCCCTTACGGCTACTTTAATGAGTGAAATAGGGAATAAACCCCCAATTAAACAGAAGAGCGCAAAAACAACGACTGAGAATACCATTGGAAAAGGTGCCTCGTGGGTCCTAACAGCACCGCTTTCAATCATTAAAACCTTTGTCACTCTAAGATAATATGCAGCGGCGTATATAACATTAAATAAGAGAAGGATAAAAGTCGCAGGCATCACCACACCACCAACAGAACGAATTGCCATTGCCACAGACATTATTATCAGGAATTTACCCCAAAAACCAATTAAAGGAGGCAAGCCTAATAATGAGAGCAAACCTACCGACATTGAGTAACCGGTAAAGGGCATGTCCCTTCCAATGCCGCCCATTTTTGCAAGCTCTCTGGTATGGATACCGTAATGAATGTTACCAGAACCTAAGAAAACCAGCGCTTTGCCTACACCATGACTTAAAATATGGAGTAAGGCACCCGCCATAGCTAAAGATGCCGCTTCTGGAGGAGATGTTGATGGTTCAGCTACGGTTGAGAGAATATAAGCGGCAACTCCCGCACCTGTGGCTATAATACCCATGTTGACAATGCTTGAGTAAGCAAGAAGTCTTTTCAAGTCCTTTTGGAAGAAGGCAAAGAGGTTTGCCACTGTCATTGACAGAAGACCCAGGATAAGCAAGATGAGCCCATAATTGTAGTAGAAGGGGAAGAGCGTAAACAACACCCTAATTAACGCATAAAATCCAACCATTATCATGATTCCGCTCAGCATTGCTGAGATTGGACTGGGTGCAGCGGGGTGTGCATCCGGCAACCAGGTATGAAGCGGAAAGATAGCCATTTTTATACCCAATCCTACGATGAAGAAAATAAAAGCCGCTTGAACTACTTTGTTTCCGTATAGCGGTGGCAATAGAAGCGAGAGGTCATGTATGTTCAGCGAGCCCGTAACCGCATACAGGAAACCTATGCCGAGCAAAAAGAAGCAAGCACCAATAGAACCCATAACGAGGTAAGTAAAACCAGCCCTCAGTGCTATCCCACCTTTCGAAGCTACTAATGCATACGCAGCTAAGGACAATATCTCAATAAAAACATACAGGTTAAATATATCGCCAGTGACGGTTACACCGCATAAACCAGTAATAAAGAGTTGATACAGGGTAAAGAAAGAGGCATTTTTACCCGGTACTTCGTGCTCTATACTACTCTTTGAATGTATTGCGCATAGCAAGCCTAAAAACAGAATGATGACCAATAGATAAGCGTTCAAAGCATCTACGAGATATTCTATGCCCCAAGGCGGTTTCCATCCGCCGAGCCAGTAATGTATGGTTCCTTTGGTGAGGACATGATGCAGGATAAAAAAAGCCATGATGAGTTGAAGGAGAATAGTTGCGATGGAAATGAAACAGCACGATTTCTTGTTCACCCGACCAGCGATTAAAATAGTGAAAGCAGAAAGCAAGGATATTGCAACCACAAGCACAGGAAACTGTTCGACGGGACTTAACATATTCTTAACTTTCCTCCTTTTTATTCTTTACTTGTTTAAAAATTCCCTTGCTTAATGAAAAAAGACATAATATATTAAAAAACTATCTCTTTTTCTCTGTCGTGACACCAGTGTCACGCTTTTCCCGCTTTGCGTTTTTGCAATTGCGCGGAGATATTATACCCCCAGCTCTCTCTCCTTCTCTATTATCTCCTCCTCTTCTATCGTCCCGTATTCCTCATACATATTTATTACGAGAGCAAGGGCAACCGCGAGTGTTGCCACTGCTACTACTATCGCCGTCAGTATAAGCACATGAGGCAATGGATTCACGTATATTCCTTTGTATCCTTCTATCACGATTGGTTCTGTTCCCCCTACTATATCACCCAGCGAAATATAGAAGAGGAATATAGCAGTTTGGAATATGCTTAATCCAATGACCTTCTTTATCAGGTTGCCCTTTGCAATCATCGCGTAGAAACCGATGAGCATGAGAATTATGGAAACCCAGTAGTTATATTTTGCAAGTATTTCCTCGATTAGCCATTCCATCATTTTTATTCCTTCTCCCCCCCTCCTTCTTCGGGTTCTCTTTTCCACGCGAGGTTGAAAAATATGGATGTGATTACCGCCATCACTGTTATCCCAATTCCTATTTCTACAAGGTCCATACCCAAAGCTCTGTTCTCTTCAAAATGTGTTGTTAAAGGGATGAAGCCGTAATTGAGAAACTGCGCAGCTCCAAGACTGAGGATTATGCACAAGAGTCCTACCCCTGCATAGATATATACCCCAAGGCTCATGAAAGCGGTATTTGCGCCCTCTGGGAACCTGTCACCGGCATTAACAATACCAAAAGCGATGACCAGTAAGACAAAAGAAGCGCCAAATATCACGCCACCTTGGAATCCCCCCCCTGGCCCCCCCGCGCCATGTATTATCACATATAACGCAAACAACTGGATAAAAGGAACCATCAATCTCGACATTGTCTCTACGATGACATCTCCAGCCCTCTCTTCGCCCTCTCCTACTTCACTTTTTTCCGTGCTCAATGCTTACTTTGCCTCCCAAAATAAACCATGAGATTCCACGAGATTAACACAAGAAGAGGTACATATTTTCTCGTGGAAATCTGTGTAATCTTGTGGTTAGCTATTCAGGTCTTTTCTCGCGCCTCCTTAGCAATAATATAACCGCCACACCGGCGGTAAATATAACGGTGGTCTCACCAAGCGTATCATAACCCCTGTAATCTGCGAGAATATATGTTACCATATTCGGCACTTCTGTCTCATAGTGCCCTTCCTCCACATACCTTTTGATAAGCGCATACCGGTAAACATCCAGTTTAGCACCATCTTTTTTAATAAAGTAATATTTCTGCTCCTTCGGATAGAAATCCTGCTCCTTCTCATCGGGAATAATAATTGCTTCCCATTCACCTTCTTTTATAGGCTCAACCCTTAACGGTAGTTCATCATCCCGAAAACCTATGGCTTTAAGTTCACTCGTCAGCACCTCTGGAACAACACCTTTATTCAAATTATCTTCTAACTCGGCAGCATCCAGGCTGATAGACAAGTTGATATACCCATTAGGAGCTGAATAAGGGTCACCGAAATCAGGTATATCCTCCGCTACGTAGATGAAAAGAGCGCCTAAAAAAATTACAAAGAACAGTGCCGAAAGCGATATTAATTTCATTTCTTCTCCCACCTCACCGTCCTGGATAAAGCAGCGATTAAGAAAGCAGTTGATGCACCGGCGCCGACAGCGGCTTCTGTAAATGCGACATCCACCGAGTGCATCTCCACCCAGACCATCGCCATCAGGAAACTATAAGCGCACAATAGCATGATTGCACTCAAAAGGTCTCTCACGGTTATTGCTGCGATAGCGATTGCCACAATTAAAAACAACAGCACCAGGTCAAGGGAAGGTATCATTTTTTATTTATCTCCCATTTTTTTATTTGCAAATATGATATATAAAACTGCCGTTTTTTGCAGACCACGATTTTGCACTTTTTATTTTTCATTTTTCATTGTCACCGTAAGGCGGTTATCACCATTCCATAAACACGTCAGCCACTTTCTTTTGCATTGTTTTATCCACCAATAGCGCATCAGCAGGTTTTTTCGCGATTGCATGCACCCAAAACTTACCGTCTTTTATATCTATGGTTATCGTTCCGGGGGTCAAGGTGATGGAATTAGCGAGAGTAACGAGAGCGAAATCGCTTCTCAAGGAAGTATCAAATTCTATTATGAGAGGGTCTATCGGCATCTTAGGGTGTAGAACGCGATATGCGACATCGAAGTTAGCCAGTACTATCTGCCACAATTCCCAACCGAGGTAAATAAAGAACCCGAAGGACTTTGACAGCATTTTCTCTCCCTTTTCCTTCACCAGCAGGTCATGAGAAATCAATGCGACAATCGCACTGCATATTATACCCGCTCCGACATGGAGTGCGTCGAAGATGCCGGATAAAAGAAGCCAGAACAGAAACATGGCACAAAACGTTACGAGTATTCCAAATCCCTTTCCCGATTTAGCGTTCATTTTCTCTTCCTTCCCTTTCACTTCTTCACATCCTCGCATCCCCTTTCTTCCACGGCTTCAAACCCGTTTTATAAGCCGCTTTCATTATCGCATGTGTCGCCGTTGGATTAGCGAGGAAAATGAATATTATTAAAAATATGAGTTTCACTGGTACAAGTTTCACCGAGAGTTCCGCTCCAGGACTGTAAACGAAGAGATGATATAACAGCAAACCCGCGATTATAAGAACTTCTCCAAGCGTGTCGCACTTCCCGGTCGCATGCAGTCGCGTGTAAAAATCGGGCAACCGGAGTAATCCAATTACGCCGGTGAACATAAAGAAAATCCCGGCAGCCAAAAGTAATATCACTATCACGTCTATTATGACCATACCTCACCCCTCTCTAAATATTTTGCGAATGCTAAAGTGCCAATGAAATTTAGTACTGCGTAAAGAAGCGAGATGTCAAAGAACAGAGGTCTTTCGAAATAATAGCCGATGATAACCAGGAGAACGATTGTTTTTGTTCCTATTACATTTATCGCTGCCACGCGATTAAATACGCCGGGTCCAAGCGCTGCCCGGTATAAGGATAATAATATCGTGAGTGCGATTAGCAGTGCGATAGCTAAAAATACTTCTATCATTTTTTCTGGTTTGAGTTAATTCTTGATTGAAGTGCTATAAATAACTTTCGGAATTGTTCTGGTGTGAGGTTTTATATTATTCACCGCAGAGCACACGGGGAACGCAAAGGCACAAGAAAGAATAATTTTTGATAATCGGACGCAGATGACCGCAGATAATCAGGATTTTAAATATAAGGTTTAATAGACAGAGGAGATTATTAGAATCTTTTATCGTGTTTATAATAAACTGGGTTGGGAAATAGTTTTCTGCGTAAATCCGCGTAAATCTGCGTCCTAAATAGGTGGGAGTTATACATTATATACAAACAGAAAACCTAAGCAATGATTGAACCAGTCTTAAAACTCTGCGTACTATGCGCTCTCCGCGGTGATAAAATAAAAGAGGGGAGGGGGGGAAGAAAGGAACGCAGGGGGAGGTAATTTCACAAATTGGCATTGACATTTAAAAAGCAAAAGGACCGGGCACTTGAGAGATTGCGGATACAGGGTGCAGACGAAGAGATAGTCCCGATAATAAGCGAGATAAACAGCTTTGAGGGGTTCTTTACCACGAGCAGCTGCTCCGGCAGAATCGTTTTGATTTGTTTGCCTGAGATAGGTGCGAAGCGAGAAGCGAAGTTTGTTGGTAAGTGGCATCGTCCAGTGACGAAGGAAGAAGTGTTGGAAGCGATAAAGCTAAAAAGCAGTACGGGTGTTCCTGAGAAGGGCGAGGTATGGCTGTTATCGCAATCGCCGATATTGCATGTGGCATGTAGGGATTTAGAGAAGGCGAAGCTATTGCTGAATATAGCGATTGCATCAGGCTTTAAGTACAGTTCCATAAAGGCGATTGCGAATGCGGAGGGTAATGGAAAGGTGATGGTGGAGATAGTGAGCACAGAAAGGATGGACGTGCCGCTGGGTAAAGATGGCGTGCTGTTTTGTAGTGAATCTCACATGGATTTTATCTTATCGAAGACGAATTTCATGCTCGAACGGGGAAAAGGGAAGTTGAAGAGGTTTTATCATGGGTTGGAGGAGGTTGAGTAAAACCTTTTCCCAAGAAGAAAAGGTTTATCAAAAGAACTTCTTTCAGTACACAAATATCGTAATCGCTTTCTTCTTTCTCCTCTCCTTTCGCTCTTGAACCGAAGAGGATAATCTTATCCATCCGTGTTCGGTTAAGGACACTCAGCAAGTTTATTAACCCGTATATTATACAGGTATTATGACCCGGAAGAAGACCTTACAGGATGAAAAGCGGGTGGAGTTCCTGCTTCCAAACAAGCTCTTGGAGCGGATAGACAAGGAAGCAAAGTCCCGAAATACTAACCGTAGTGAGACATTACGCCGAATCTTGCAAAGTTACTTTGAGTCGCAATCCACCATACTCCTTCCCTCATCGTCAGAAGGTAAGAGCAGTGAACTTATTCTTAGCCGATTAGATGAAATCGACGATAAACTGAACCGAATAAACGCACGTGTGAAAACAGCGGTTAAACGCCATAAAAAGTAGGAATATCTAAGTACAATACCCTACAAATCATTTTATATGTATACTATACGGGATAGAATATCGCTTAACCGAATACGCATGAAAGATTTCCCTAAGAATATTTATCTCGCCGACTATGGCGTATATGCGCTGATGCCCGAACTCTTAAGGGCTGTAGCGACCATCGAGAGCGGGGGGTTCTATAAAGGAAGGCACTTATGCTGTTTTCCTTTATCAATCAGTTGAAGATGTCCTGATATAATCTCTGTATTCATCCATAACCCTGAATGGTTCAACTTCCTTCACAATTTCAACATTGTAGGCCAGATTAACTTTAAAAACCGGGGACGTCTCAACTATACTTTTAATTTCCTTCTCAAGTTGAGTATATAGTTGATGTAAAGATGGATTAATACCTTTTATGTCTCCCTTCAATAATGACCTTCTGAAGTTCTGGATCATAATTGATGCGATATAACTCTTCTCAGC
>QEXZ01000139.1 GCA_003160755.1 Methanomicrobiales archaeon | reverse complement strand
GGTTATCGGTATAAGAAGAATAGCGAGAGCTATAATGTGAGGGTGTATATTATGGTCATTCCAAAAAGTAACCACAAGATTACACAGATTTTCACAAGAAAACAGAAAATAAATTATAGACCCAGATTAACGCAGATTAACACAGACAAGATGAAACGAGCAATGCCGTTAAAAATAGCTCTGCCAGCCAGCCCAACAAAAAGAAAAAAATCTGTGTAAATCCGTGTCTTAAATAGAAAGAAGCTATAGTTTATATACAATAAGATCATGCAAACTAAAACCGTAGGGGAGATAAACGAAAAAATCGAGGATGGCAGTGCCCGCGTAGTAACAGCAGATAGAATGAGCGAGATAGTGAGCGAGTTAGGGGCAGAAGAAGCAGCGAAGGAAGTAGATGTCGTAACCACGGGGACGTTTGGCCCTATGTGTTCCTCAGGTGTGCTCATCAACTTCGGGCATTCCGAACCCCCGCTAAAAATGCAGCGTGTGTGGCTTAACGACGTAGAAGCATATACGGGAATTGCAGCGGTAGATGCATATTTAGGAGCAGCACAATTATCTGAGGAGAAAGGAATGGAATACGGCGGCGGGCATGCAATAGAGGATTTAGTGGCGGGTAAGCAATTAGAGATGAAGGCTATCGGCTACGGCACAGACTGCTATCCTCGTAAAGAAATAGAAACAACAATTACGCTTGACGAGGTGAATCAGGCGATAATGATAAATCCGCGGAATTCATCACAACGGCATGAAGTCGGAGCGAACTCCACGGACAGGACTTTATATACCTATATGGGCACGTTACTACCTAATTATCGTAATGCGACTTATTGTGGTGCAGGAGCCCTTTCTCCTCTTTCTAACGACCCCGATTTCGAGACCACCGGATTGGGAACAAGGATTTTCCTTTGCGGTACAAGCGGATATGTAGTGGGAACGGGAACGCAGCACAACCCTGCCGACCGCTTTGGAACGTTAATGGTCACGGGGAACCTGAAGGAAATGAGTACAGAATACCTCCGAGGTGCTACATTCCACAAATATGGCGTGACGCTGTACGTGGGTATTGGAATACCGATACCCGTACTGAACGAGGATATAGCGAAGAAAACGGGAATAAGAGATGCGGATATTGTAACAGAAGTGCTTGACTATGGCGTTGCCAGAAGGGAACGGCCAGTAGTGGGGAAAGTCACCTACGAGGAGTTAAAATCAGGGACGATAGAAATAGAAGGTAATGAAGTGCCAACATCTCCTCTCTCAAGTTTTTATATGGCGAAGCGAATTGCGGATGAGTTAAAGAGTGAAATAGAAGCGGGGGAGTTTTTATTGTCGCTGCCCGTAGAGCGACTGCCAACGGATACCGTGTTAAAACCGATGAAACAGACGGAGGAGCTGCCTCTGGTGAAGGATATGATGATACGCGAAGTGACCACAATAAGTGAACGGGCGAGCATAGCAGATGCGGCGAAATTACTCCTGGAAACACAAACTACGCATATCCCCGTTGTATCAGCAGGGAACAAACTTGTGGGGATGGTAACCGCATGGGATATCTCAACGGCAGTGGCAACGCAACACAGAGGGTTGGCAGAAATAATGACAAGAAACGTGATTACCGCTGATTCGGATGAGCCCCTCGAACTGGTAATACGCAAATTGGAGAAATACAACATCTCTGCGTTACCTGTCGTGAGTAAGGATAGAAGCGTGATTGGAATGGTAACAAGCGATGAGATAAGCAAATTGATAGGTAAAAGAAGGATGAGGGGATGGCAGTGGAAATTAAGGATTTAAATTTCCAGGAATCGGTATTAAAGATAGTAAAGCAAATACCGAAGGGTAAGCTAATGACTTATGGTGAGATAGCAAGAGAACTAACGGGCTCTGTTCGCGCTGCTCGTGCTGTTGGGCAGGCAGTTGCTAAAAATCCGTATCCTGTTGTTGTTCCCTGCCATCGTGTCGTTAGAAGTAACGGTGACGTTGGAGGTTATAGTTTGGGTGTGGATAAGAAAATAAAACTTTTGAGCGAGGACGGAGTAGAGATAAAAGGGAGAAAGGTGCTAAATTTCGAGCAAAGTCTTTTCCTTTTTGATTTTAAAAAATAAAAGAAGAGGAAGAAATCCTCTTTATATTTCGTATTTACTTATGCCGCAGTTGTAGCTGTTTGATTCATCAGTGGAAACATTGGAAAACCGACAGCACTTTCTGCCTCTTTTGGCAATTCTATCGTCACTGGCTTATTATAATCGTAGAAAACCATATCGGTTCTCTGATCCATCGTCATTGTAAATTCTTCCTCCGTCTCAGGTATATTCAAGTCCTCTGAGCTCATCACCATTTTTATCTGCATTTCTGTCTTCATCGGGAACTTCGTATCCTTTGCAATCCAGTACTTCAGAGACATCTCCTTTATCATTTCCCCTATGTCGAAGCTAACGTTTTGTTGTAGATTTTGCATTAGTTCGCTCATCCCTTCTTGCTTCATCATGATATCCCAATACTTTTCGGTGTCTATCGTGATATTTAGCACGTAACAATCCACACCGTTCACAGCTTCATCCTCTAAAAGCTCCACTTCCGAAACATTCAGCAGCTCCATTTGCAGTTCTACTTGGTTCTGCGATTCAAAAGATTCCTCGTAACCGGGCATTTCCGTCTTTGTCCATTGCGCTGGTATCTCAGGAATACCCAGGTCCATCTTCATGTACATGGCGTTATTGATGAAATACATGTCCATCTTCATTTCCATTGTATCCGGCATTTCTGCTTTCTCGGGCATTTTCATCGTCATTGTCATCTCCATCATCAATTTTTCGTTTATGTTATCTGCTGCACCTTTTCCAGTGCTTATCGTCGTTATCTCCATGTCACTAGTCTCGTTGCTTATTAGCGTCTTCTGTGTCATATCCAGATCAAACTTGTAAGTATCTATGTTTTCAGCAGTAGCAAGAACCATCGCTTTTATTTCCGCTGTACTCATTTGCTCCTCCTCAATGCATCCTGCAAACATCGCAACCGCTACGAGTGCAACTACGGCTATTAATCCTGCAATTGTTTTTCTTTTCATTTTTTCACCTCCTATTAATGAAAAAATTCTTCATTATATATAGCATTAGTCCATGATATAAATACCTTTGATGTTGTAGAAAAAAAGAAGAGGAAGGAACCTTGCGATTCGTAACTGACCGAATGTTAGGAAAGTTAAGCACATGGCTTCGTGTCCTTGGATACGATACCGTTTACGCTGCGGACATAAAGATTAATAAAGACGAAGAAGACGAGGACAATGCCCTTATCTCTTTAGCGAAGCAGGAAGCACGAATATTGCTCACCCGGGACAAAAATCTCGTGCTGGCTGCAGGGAAAAAGGGTGTGCAATGCGTTCAAATAAAAACCGATGATGCGATAGAACAGTTGAAGGAGTTGCTTCGGCATAATATCGCCTTAAACCTCGAACCCGTTCCGGTCAGGTGCAGCGAGTGCAATGCGATGATAAGGAAAGTAGAGGGCGGGGAAGAGGAGATACTGAGCGAGAAAAGTTATGTGCCAAAGAGCAAGATAGGTGTGTGGGATTTCTGGGTTTGCGAACGCTGCGGTAGGATATACTGGGAAGGGAGTCATTGGGAGAATATGCGTGAGAGGCTAAGGGAGTTATAGTCATTCCAGTAACAAATTGCAATTAATAAACCACGAGATTCCACGAGATTAACACAAGAAAATAGAAAATAAATTGTTGATACCGATTAACGCAGATTGACACGGATGAAAGGAGCAATGCCGTTAAAAATACCCCACCTGCCCAACAAAAAGAAAAAAACCCCGTGTAAATCTGTGTAATCTTGTGGTTACTTTTTGGAATGACTATAAATTGCGATAACGTTTTCGGTATTTGTGAAGTTCAAAATTCGCGAAGTAACTTTTCTTAAATGATCAAACTTCCTTTTTTAAAGAAAGGTTGAAAGAAAGGTTTATGAAAACCACCGAAGAACTGTATCGCATACAGGAAGAAATCGCATCAAAAGCGATAATAGAAGATAAACTAAACCCAAAGATAAAATTAATAGCAGGTGCGGATCAAGCTTTCTTCTCTGAGTCAAAGGATGAAGTCGAAGATAAAGAGAAAATAATATCTGCGGTTGTAGTGCTCGAATACCCATCCATGAGACTTGTCAATTATTCATACTCGGTACTGCCTGTGAATTTTCGTATCCTCTCCAAATTGATTGGTAATGGAGTGAAGATATACTACTTCACAGTTACCCCTAGGTTGAACATACTACTCAGTCATACACGGATGATCAATATTCTACTGCACTACGCGATATT
>QEXZ01000138.1:2434-4341 GCA_003160755.1 Methanomicrobiales archaeon | reverse complement strand
TCCATTCATGTTTACTGCGAGTGAAAAAGGGAAAAAGAAGTTGGAGTTTCTCTTATTCAAAGAAGGTGCAGCTACGCCTTATCGAAATCTCCATCTTTGGATAGACATCCAATGAAAAATGGACATCAACAGGAGGGATATGCCAATACCTTCATTCTCCGCACTTCGCTTGTGTATATAAATACGCACTGACGAGTAGCAGAATAAAGAAAGAAATAAAACTATTTGAAAGAAGATTAAAAGAAATTGCAGAAGGACAACAATGATAGAAGAGAGAAGGGCAGCTGCGGGATACGCTTCCTCATGTAGTATCTTCTCGCAAATGTCCATCTTGTGGATAAGGAAAGGCGTTGAACTTTGGCTTTTACTCCTTATCGGGGCGCTGTTGAAGATGCCAGATGTCCGTACCGTATCCAGACACCAATGCAAATCAGAACCCCCGTTTTATCTCCCATCTAACCCGCCAACCCGCTAAACACGCTAAACCGCTAAACCGCTAAACCGCTAACCCGCTAACCCGCCAAACCGCTAACCCCACTAACCCCGCTAACTTCCCGGTATACAACGCACTACCTATCACCACACCACTTGCTCCTGCTTCTTTTATCCGTGCAACGTCCTCCCTACTGCTTACTCCTCCTGCTATAACCACGGGCACGCTCACAGCGCTCACGAACTCCTCTACAACCTTCGGTTCTATTCCCTTCATCAAACCTTCAACGTCTATGTTCGTGAATAGTAAACTGCCCGCACCCATTCTCTCGGCCTCCTTCGCTGCGTCCTTCGCCGCCAACTCTGTCGTTTCTCTCCATCCATCTATCGCCACTTTCCCTTTTTTTACGTCCAGCGCAACCATTACCCGTTCAGACGAAAACTCGTTCACTACCATCTCCACAAGATTCGGCGATTTTAACGCTGCCGTACCAAATAATATTCTGTCCACTCCTATATCGATAAACTTAACCGCTGCTTCGTATGACCTGATTCCCCCACCCACCTGAATCTTTGCTTTTCCTCTTACTCCTTCTGATTCTGCTATGGCTTTGACCACCGCAAAATTGTTCTTCGTGGCTTGAAACGCACCGTCCAAATCAATTATGTGCAAGCGAGTCGCACCCTGCATAACCCATTTCTTCGCTATCTCCACGGGATTATCAGTCGAAGAGAATATCTCTTCATCCTTTTTACCCTGTCTCAGTTGAACACATCTGCCACCTCTAAGGTCTATCGCAGGTATTACCTCAAAGTTTCCCATTTACTCCACTTTTATTCCCAATTCCTTTCTTATCTCTTTATACCTCACACGTAGAGTTACTTCAGTAACACCGGAGGCCCTAGCAACATCATTTTGCGTCTTACGGTCATCGCATAAGATTGCCGCTATGTATATCGCCGATGCTGCTATGCCCGTGGGGCCTCGCCCACTTGTTATGCCCTTGTCTAAAGCCTCTTTTATTATCTCCTTCGCACGTTCCTCTACCTGCGGTTTCAAATTCAATTTAGCACAGAAACCACTCACGTAGTCCAAAGGGGAGATTGGAGTAAGCCTCATTCCCAGTCGGGTAGTCAATAACTTGCACGTCTTCATTATGTCCTTCCTTCCCACCTTTGTTGCATCTTCTACCTCGTCAAGCGTTCTTGGCACATTATGTTTGCGGCACGCCAGGTATATAGACGCAGCCAGTATTTTCTCGATTGAACGCCCATGAATCAAATTATTTTCCCACGCATCGCGATATATTTCCATGCTGCCCTCTCGCGTTTTATCAGGTATAGAGAGCAGTGTGGACAGTCTATCTATCTCGGCTTGCGCAACCAAACGCTGCCTACTAATTGATGAACTTATTTTTTTCCTCTTTTGATGCACACTAAGCCTGTGTAAACGCTCCCTATCGGGGTCTGCGGTT
>QEXZ01000138.1:0-2334 GCA_003160755.1 Methanomicrobiales archaeon | reverse complement strand
GCCTCTTATGCTTTTTTCATTGTCCCCTGTATTTCCTTCTCGCATCTCTTTTACGCCCCCTTAACTTCTATTCTCTTCTTCTCATACAACACAACATAACGGCACACCACACCTCACCACATGTCATCGAGAAAATATCTTTTTATTTGCAAGCCCAAGCCCTTTTAGCTCTTCCTCGTTTACGCCCTTGAATACCTTTATACTGATATAAGGCTGGTCAACGGGGCCAAAAATATCGTAAACTCTACCTATTTTCCGGTTGTCCCCGGTCATAACTACGGAATTGAGTATATGTTCAACTTTTACTCGCGCTCCCCGCACAATCAATTTATGGTCTACAATGTGGAGTGCAGTGCCCAATGTCCTCAAGCCCTGCCTCTGAACTTTTTTTTTCATTGTTGATTATTGAGTACAATTTTAAAAAAAGCAAATGATATTATATAAAGTTAACGTTTTTTTTTTATATATAATTTATTTCCTTGCGACTCAAATACGCTCTGGGGCCTGCGCAATTTTTATCAACGCCTCCTTCTCTAAAAAATGCAACTCTCCTGGAACGACGAGCACATGAGGGAGTTCACCAAAATCGTAGCTTTTCAATGCACCAAAATAGTCTGCCCTTACAACTGGCTTATCCGACCCTGCTCTCGCTATTCCAACCGCTATTGACTTTTTCAGTGTTTCTCCACCCAAGTTCCTTTTTTCCTCTGCCGTTTCCAGCAGTTTTAATGCTTCATTTATGCGCATCGAAATATCAAGATAGAGCAGAGTATGCAGCCCTCGCTCCTTGTTTGCCCGTATCGTGTCGTATGGCACTGCAGATATAATCCCTTTTTTGCCGTATGGTGCTGCAATCGTTGCGGATTTACCAAACTTGTAACTCTGGAGACCGCATAATCCGGCAACTGCAGAGGAAATAGAAGGTGCATGTATTATCCTCGTCTCTATTCCCATATCCATCGCTCTGAGCCGTAAATCAACGTGCGTGGTCGCAATCATCGCATCGCCTCCGCTGAGCAAAACCACTTTCTGATGCTTTGCGAGCTTTAAAATCCCTTCTTCTGCTTTTTCCTCCACGTCCCTTCGCACAAGCACAGCAATTCGTTTGCCATACACTTCTTGCATCTTTTCTACCGTTTTACCTCCTAATGGAGAGGTGTA
Source organism: Methanomicrobiales archaeon (assembly GCA_003160755.1). Classification (GTDB taxonomy): domain Archaea; phylum Halobacteriota; class Syntropharchaeia; order Alkanophagales; family Methanospirareceae; genus QEXZ01. Next base: position 1,173 of record QEXZ01000138.1, on the reverse strand, counting down.
AAATTCCGCATACACGACATCCGCATCTCTTATCGCTTCTAACCCTTTCAAGGTTATGTCCTTCTCGTCGTATAACCCGAGACCTACGAAAGTGAGCATAAACAAACTTTTCTTTTTGAAAAAGAAAAGTTTATTAAAGCAAACATACTTCTTCTTCGCAAAAAAGAAATGTTTCGTGAGTTCGAAAAGGAAGTCGAGCAAGTGCTGAAAGAAGCGTTGGAAAAAGCTTCTTATGTGTCTAAGAGACTGGAGTTAGAGGAGAGCGAACATGCGGATATTTCATCCCGGGTCGCTTTCTCTCTGGCTCAAGCATACAAAAAGTCACCTGCGATTATCGCAGCGGATATTGTACGTCATATTCAAATACCTGCCGAAAACACATTGATTTCCGATGCCACTGCCGTCGGTCCTTATATCAACTTCCGCGTGAACGATTTCTTCTTGCGTAAGACATTGCAGAGGATAAAAGAAGGAACAGAGACAGAGACCACCCGAGGGAAGAAAGGCAAAGTCATAATTGAGCACACTTCTGCAAATCCCGATGGACCGCTCCACATAGGGCATCTCAGAAATGCTATTATTGGTGACGTGCTGGTACGAGTCTTAAAACGTGCGGGATATGACGTAGAGACGCATTATTACGTGAATGATATGGGAAGGCAAATAGCAGTTGTGGTGTGGGGTGCGGAAAGAATTGCTTTCGATGAAACTAAAAAAGCCGACCATGCCGTTGCTGATGTTTATATCGCGGCAAATCGGCAGATAGAGGAGAACAGCGAATTTTTGAATGATATGACGGCGTTAATGAAGAAATACGAGGCAGGGGACGCAGCGGTGGTGAAGAAATATGAAACAGTGGTGAATAAATGTCTTTCTGGAATACAGGCCTCTTTGCAACGGTTAAATATTCGGCACGACTTGTTCGTCTGGGAAAGCGAGTTCGTGCGAGGTGGAGCGGTGAAAGAGGTAATAGAGGAGTTGAAGCAAAGGGGGAATATAAAATTCGACGGTTCTGCTATTTTACTTAAACTGGAAGGAATAGAAAAAGCGCTGGTGGTACAACGGACTGATGGCACGTCGCTTTATACCGCACGAGACCTTGCTTATCATAGATGGAAAAGCAGCAATTGCGATAGAATTATAGACGTGTTCGGGAAAGACCATGAATTGGTG
>QEXZ01000137.1 GCA_003160755.1 Methanomicrobiales archaeon | reverse complement strand
TATTTATTCATCAACCTGGTCAATCTTAACGAATATTTTAAATTCTCTCCAAACATTGCACGGCACAATGTTTTATAGGGATCTAATGCCGATTTTGAGAAATCGTCATTCTCGTATGATTCTACAACTCGCTCTGCTGCTAATTTACCTGAGATAAAAGCATATTTAATCCCCTCACCAAGGAAAGAATCAACAAATCCTGCGGCGTCGCCGACTAAAATTATTCTATCTGAGCATACCTCTCTTTCATGGCCGCCAGAAGGAATTAGATGAGCATGCGTAACGACGTCGGTACTAAATCCTAATTTCTTAAGGAAAGTCATAAATATATTCCGTGGGTTCTTCATGCAGGGAAGGATTCCGCACACACCAGCAGAAAAATGCTTCTCTTTAGGAAAAACCCACCCATAACCAAATTTAGTGATACCATAATGAATATCAACAGCATTGTCTATGTACTCATCAACTTCCGCATTACTAGCTGGAATCTCCGCGGCAATACAAAGCCCCAACTCGTCAGGCTTATAAGGTTCTCGAACGTACTTTGAAACGATACTATTAACACCATCTGCGCCGATAACTACCTTTGTATTGTACTTTTTTTTGTTAGTTTCCACAACTACCGTTGACTGTTTCTGGTTTATGGATATTGCTTTTTCAACTTCATGAAGCTCAACACCGGCATCAACTGCTTTTGAAACGAGGAACGCATCAAATTTATCTCGAGATACGAGTATCGCCATCCGTGATTTCCTTCTTATTTCAATTTGATGGTTTTCGAAATGAACTCGTTCACCATAGCATTCTCGCTCTATCAAATCTCGTTCAATTTCAAAATCTACGTGTGATAGTGCGCTCATTGATACTGCACCACCACAGAGTTTAAACCTTGGGATTCCTTCCTTCTCCAAAAGTAGAACACTAAGTCCTTTCTCCGCACACGTTTTGCTTGCTATCGCTCCGGATGGACCTGCACCTATGACTACCACATCATACTGTTGCATCTTATATCAACCACGGTAAAACAACATTTCTCTCACATCTCCCCAGTTCACTTCCGTCATCACGCACCCGGTCTTTAAAAGCACCACGCCAATCATTGGAACTCCCTTTGAAGTAACGTATCTCATTGTTTCGTAAAGGTCATGCTGACATGCAACACCCATAGCAGCCTGAGGCTTTTTATCCCTTGTTGCACGCTTAACAAACTCGCCACCAGGAGCGATACAAATATTTATCCCATGTTCATCACACATCCTTTTAATCTCTGCAATCTCGCATCTACCACATTCTTTGCATATTATTCCTTCTTGCGGCGACGTCTTCGCCGGACATTTGAGGTTGCGAAGGCACTGGGGCAAGAACAATAATCTCTTATCCATCGGTGTCTTTCCATACACATCTTTGTATATGGAATTCAACAGTGCAATGCCTATCTCATCCACGATTATAGGATTTATATGGAAGTAACCGAGGAATAGCTTGGAGGGTTGGTAAAAGAGGTTGAGCACAAAGAGCGTGAATCGTGGAAACAGGTCCCGTTTATAGATAGCTAAACTTACGGCAGCTAAAATTAGCGCTGCCGCTAATATAATAAGGACGATAAAAATTTCTCCTACTATTACATACACCGAAGTCGGGATTAGACCGTTCATTTTGGTTTCGTAATTTGTATTTTGCATTTATTTATTATTTCTTCATAGTCAACGGTGGTATTGACACATCCCAAAGTTGTTAGAGGCACGCCTTGCGCTGGTATGCCCATGAGCTTTGCGTTTAACATCCCTTCGTGCAGATTAGGGTAGCAAGCAATACCCACCACCGCTTTTGGTTTTGGTCTGCTGTGCATGAGAATCCTTCCTGTAAACGTTCCACCAGGCGATATGAACATTCTGATGCCCAGTTCCTTACAAATAGCGCTTAGTTCTGCAATCACGCATTTACCACATTCCATACACTGGATACCGTCCACCGAGTTCAGTTTAGCTGGGCATTCCGCGCTTCGTATGCACTGCGGCAGGAGCAAAACACGCTCTCCCATGCTCGTAGCGGCGAAATCGGGATAGTTTAGTGCGTTTCTTATCTCTACTGATACGCGATCTATCAGAGCAGGGTCAACACGAAAGAAGGAAAGCAGCCTGCGTAACGGCTCGTAAAGCAAACTTATTATGAACAACACGAAATTCGGGAATATTATTTTTTTCGTGTGTAGCGTAAAGGAGCAGAAGAAGAGTGCTAATGCTAAGAGAACCACGAATGCTATTGTGAAAAGTATTACTATTTTCCCTATCGTTTCAAGCACCAAACTTTCTTTGAGTAAGAAAGCGTGAGCAAATGGACTGAAAAATGTCATAATTTTCTCAATGTTTTCTTTTTGTAAAAAGGTTTTATAGTATAAAGAAATGCAATTGGTGATTAATACATACGGGTCTTATCGGAGGAAGAAGGGGAACTGTTTCTTAGTGAGAAAAGTTTAGAGATTGAATTAGTGGAAGAGGGGGATGCAAAGCTGCTGATTTCAGAAGAAGAGGTAAAAATACCGGTTGATGAGATTGTTTTTGGTAAAGTAAAGGGTAAAAAAATTTCAATCGTGCCTGAAACAAACTGATGGTAATATTGGTTGGCGATAGCACTATCTAAAAATCCAGTGATTTATCACCGCGGAGAGCGCAGAGCACGCAGAGTTTTAAGACTGTTCTAATCATTGTTTATGCTTTCTGGTGCCTTTGCGTTCTCCGTCTGCGTGCTCTGCGGTGAAATTTAAGGTTTTAGCAATTTCACTAGAAAATTCGACTGTGCCTATCAAGGCATTTTTTTATAAATCCGTAATTCCTTTCGACATTGCTTCTTCCTTCTATTAATGCTCCGTGTCCCGGCAGCAGAAGTTCCGTATCCAGCGCGGAAATCATGTTGATGCTTTTTTCCAGCTCCTCTTTGTTACCAAACGGCAAATCTGTTCTTCCTACGCTTTTCTCAAACACCAAATCACCGCATATCAGAATCTTTTCAGCCGAAACGTAAAAGCAAACGCTTCCCGGGGAATGCCCCGGCGTATGCACTATCCTCAACTCGGTGTCCCCTATACTCAGATTCTCGTCAAGCACCAAATCCACCTCGAATTTAGGTCCTGTGCCAACGCCAAGAACCCTCGAAACTTCCTCAAGCATAATATCAAGATATTCCATTTGTGATGAATGTAGTGCAACTTTTGCGCCTGATATGTCCTTAAGCGCTGCGGTTGCGTTACAGTGGTCAGGATGAAGATGCGTAAGCATTATCAAATCAATATCCTCTGCACTAATCCCATCTTTCTCCATTTCTTCGAGTCGCAGCCCGAGATAAATCTCGAATCCCGGGTCTATGAGAACCGTGAGTTCATCCCGTATCACATACGTGTTTGCATCAAACAGTCCTTTCTCCTTATACCAATATAAGCCATCTTGAATTCTCATGTTAATCCAAAATAAATGGAAGCGGTAATCAAAGCCGATTCAATAAGAGCGGCAATAAAGAGAAGAGGCAAGACCACGGCAAGGAAAAACCTCAAACCATTCCTCAATTCCTTTTTTAAATGCCTCTCACCTTTCTTTTTCAAAACCTCGCGCCCCAGTCTCAAGCCAATTGACGCGGAGAGCAAAAAAGCGGGTATCTCAAATGTTCCGTGCGGCACTATCGCAAGAAAGATAATCAGCCCCTGCTCTTTTGCAAACCAGCCGAGTAAACCACCATTGATAAACGCGGAAAATAGCGGAAAAACACCTATCAGCGGTCCCAATATGATGTCAAGGAAGCAGGTGAACGAGTTATTCAAAAATAGCACGGCAAAGAAAGCCAAAAAAATTATCCATGAGGGGTATCGCTCTGTAGAATCTTCTAGATTACCACTAAGCTGCTGAATCCACTCCAGAGGCACATTAAATATTTCGCTCAGGAAACCGATATATCCAATGATAATGGAGCCAACGAAAACAACGGAAACGAGCAGGACGTAAAATCTAATAGAATAAAGATATTCACGCACCGATAACTTTTCTTCTTCCATTTTCTTCTCGTAAAAATGATAAGTATTTTTATAACTAAAAGGTTATAGTTAAAAAACCACGAGAGTTCACAAGAAACCTTTTCTTAGAAAGAAAAGCTTTACCAACAACTTTTTTACCTTCGGTAAAAACCTTGACTAAAAACATTCTGTAAGTTTTTCTTTTAGCACAGGTTTTCTTTTTGTAAAAAAGAAAAAGTGTTGTGTAATCTTGTGGTTACAAAAGGAGCTAAAATAAAATGAGAACGTCGAAAATACCGGGATTTTATAAGCTGAGTCCCGAGGAGAGATTGGAGATTGTAAGA
>QEXZ01000136.1 GCA_003160755.1 Methanomicrobiales archaeon | reverse complement strand
TGGTTGCCCCGCACATGTGCCGCATGGTTATCGGAGGTGATAACAGGTTTTTAATCCCTGCTTCTGGTTTTTTTGGTGCCGCTCTTCTGCTTGGTGCTGATACCATTGCAAGAACAATCATTGCACCCGTAATCCTCCCAGTAGGTGTAATCACTGCCTTCATGGGGGGTCCTTTATTCCTTTACTTGATAATGAGAAAAAGGAGGGAGTATTGGTAAAATGAAACTAAAAGTAAAAGATGTTGAGTTCAGCTATGGAAGTGTGCTGGTTCTCAAAGATGTATCCATAGAGCTTACCGCATCTGAGATGTTAGGCGTGGTGGGTCCAAATGGAGCAGGAAAATCCACTCTGCTGCGGTGTATAGACAGGATTTTAAAGCCTCAGCGTGGAGACATACTGCTGGATGGGCAGGATATAAAAGAGATGCATCTGATGGAACTTGCCAGAAAAATGGGGTATATTCCACAAAGCACTTCCCAGATCTTTCCTGCCACGGTTTTCGACACGGTTCTCATGGGCAGACGTCCTCATCTCGGCTGGCGAAGTAGTGAAAAAGATGCTGAGAAGGTTTTAGAAATCCTACAAATGCTTGACATCGAAGAGTTCGCTATGCGTGATATTAACGAGCTCAGCGGCGGTCAACAACAGAAAGTATTTATAGCGAGGGCACTCACGCAGGAACCTGAGATTCTTTTACTCGACGAACCTACCTCCAACCTCGACATCAGACACCAGCTTGAAGTGATGGACATCATAAAAAACATCGTAAGAGAGAAGCGAATATCAGCGATAATGGCTATCCACGACCTCAACTTAGCTTCAAGATACGCGGATAGAATAGTAATGATGAATAGCGGTAAGATTTTTGCCGCTGGTAACCCTGTTTCGGTCCTTACGCCAGATAATATAAAATGGGTTTACGGTGTGGAGGCTGAGGTAAACAATAACAACGGAAAACCTTATATCGTGCCTATAAGACATATAAGACAAAATGGAAAAGGAACGTGCGAAAACAAATGGAATATGCAATAGAAACCGAGAAACTCTGCAAGAAGTTTTGTGACATTACAGCGGTTAGTAATATCAATCTTAACATTGAAAAGGGTGAAATATTAGGTTTACTGGGTCCGAATGGGGCGGGTAAAACGACAATAATCAAAATGCTGGCTACTTTACTCAAACCCACTTCAGGTTTTGCAGAAGTATGGCACTACAATATTCTAAAAGAGCAGGATGCCGTGAGAAGGTCTATTGGCATCGTTTTTCAAGACCCCAGTGTAGACACGGAATTAACAGGTAGAGAGAATCTGGATTTTCATGCCCGAATGTATGGTCTAAGCAAAGAGGAGAGGGAGAAGAGAATAAATGAAGTCTTAGATTTGGTTGAACTAAACGATAGGGCAAATGTTTTTGTTAAATTTTATTCCGGCGGAATGCAGCGGAGATTAGAAATTGCTCGAGGACTGATGCACCACCCAAATGTTCTTTTTTTAGATGAGCCAACGCTTGGTTTAGATGCTCAAACAAGGCACCGCATTTGGGAATATATCAAAAGACTGAACAAAGCTCAAAAGGTAACGGTTGTTTTAACCACTCATTATATGGAGGAGGCAGATTATCTTTGCGATAGAGTTGCAATCATTGACCATGGCAAAATAATCGCCTTAGATAAGCCAAACAACCTGAAAAACGCTATTGGTGAAGATATAATATCCGTTCAGGTTTCTGATGGTGGAAAATTTTCAGATATATTAACAAAAATTGAGTTCATAAAAAGAATAAAATTACATGACGATTTTTTATTTTTGAGTGTGGAAAATGGTGAAATAATGATACCACGGATACTGCGTCTTGCCCATGAAGAAGGTGTTTTTGTTCATTCTGTTAGTTTGCGCAAACCGACCTTAGAGGACGTTTTTCTTACATTCACGGGAAGAACGATCAGGGAGCAAGAAGCAAGCGTAAAAGAGCAAATTAGAATGAAAGCAAAAGCAAGTATGAGAATGGGAGGAAAAAGATGAAATCACTCGATTTTACTGCAATATATACGATCTGGCTCAGGGAAATGAAGAGGTTTTTCAGGGCAAGAAGCAGACTCATTGGCTCATTGGCGATGCCGCTCTTTTTTCTTCTGTTTTTAGGAATGGGATTTGACGCCGCTTTTAAATTCTCCGACATGCCACCGGGAGTCGATTATATAGCTTTTCTTGCACCTGGCATTATTGGAATGGCTTTGCTTTTCAATTCAATTACGAGTGGGCTGTCCGTTATCTGGGATAGACAGTTTGGATTCTTGAAAGAAATAATGGTTGCACCTGTTAGCAGGGTTTCTATTGTCTTAGGTAAAACACTGGGAGGAATGACAACGGCACTACTACAAGGAATTTTAATATTGTTAATCGCGATGGGGATCGGTTTCAAGATAACAGGACTTTTAGGCTTTTTGTCCGCTGTAATATGCATGATTCTAATTGCTACTTCATTTGTTTGTTTAGGACTGATATTCGCATCAATAATAAATGACATGCAGGGTTTTCATTTAATAATGACTCTTTTCACATTTCCTATTTTTATCTTATCCTCCGCATTATTTCCATTAGAGCGATTGCCTCTTTGGCTAAAATATTTGAGCTACATCAATCCTTTAACATACGGTGTTGATGGACTGAGGTATTCCCTGATTGGGATGGCACATTTCTCTTTAATCTTAGACCTGTTCGTTTTGGTATGTTTTTGTATCTTTATGATCAGTTTAAGCACGTATTTTTTCGGAAATGTTGAAGTGGATTAAAATGGAAGACCTTATATCGTGTCTATAAGACCTGTAAGCCAAAAAGGATGTGGGATGGGAGGTGTGAGTTATGGGGTGTGAGGTGTGGGGTATGAAGGTATGGCAGAAGAGCCATGAGCTTGTGCTCGAAGTTTATAAAGTTACGCAGCAGTTTCCAAATGAAGAAAAGTTCGGATCAACATCGCAAATTCGGCGTTCTGCAGTTTCGGTTGCAGCGAACATCGCAGAAGGTTATAAGAGACAACATTTAAATAAAATCCCTCTCAAACCAAAAACGAGAGGAGGTGAAGGTGTAAGGTATGCAGTGTGGGAAAACAGATGATAGCACTCTGGTCCCTCAAACATCACCACTCAAACCTAAAAAAGATGAGACAAATAGCATTTTACGGCAAAGGAGGAATAGGGAAATCCACGACAGGGTCGAACATCGCCGCGGCATTGGCTGAGCAAGGGCTATCCGTGATGATGATTGGCTGCGACCCCAAGGCAGACTGTACCAGAAACCTGACAGGCGAGGTTCAGATACCAACCATACTTGACATATCGCGGGATAAAGGAATAGAACGACTTGGGTTAGAAGAGCTCGTGGAAGGGGAAAAAATCGAGCTTGCGGACGTCATCCACCGAGGTTATAGGGGTGTTTATTGTGCCGAGTGCGGGGGCCCGCGGCCGGGTTTCGGATGCGCGGGTAGAGGCGTTATCGTTGCGATAGATCTGCTCAAGCGGCTGAATGCGTTTGAGGAACTAAAGCCGGACATTGTGATATACGATGTGCTTGGCGACGTGGTCTGCGGTGGTTTTGCAATGCCGCTGCGAAAAGGATTAGCGGATGAGGTCTATATCGTAACGTCTGCGGATTATCTCGCTCTTTACGCAGCAAACAATATCAGCCGCGGTATAAGCGAGTTCGCAAACAAAGGCGGGTCGCCATTGGGCGGTATCATCTACAACGTTCGTGGTATGCTGGATGAAGCGGATGTGGTTTACGATTTCGCGGAACAGATTGGCTCGCGGGTCATCGGGCATATACCAAATGCACATGAAATTGCCGAAGCTGAAATTGACGGTAATACCGTGATCGAGTATGACCCCACGAGTGGCATTGCCGATTTGTTCAGGGAGTTCGCACAGAAAATATACAACAACTCACAGACTTCTGTTCCCACACCATTATCGGCGGAAGAGATGATGCTGATTGGTCGGGAAATCCGAAGGAGGACAAAAGCGAAATATGGACGTGGAAGAGCAGGGGATGACAAATAACGGGTTTAGTGTGAGAAAATAGCTAACTGGCTTCTTAAACATCATAATAAACAGCGAGGCAGTAATGAGTCACGTAAACGAGACCCGTGTCTTAACTTAAATAGAATGAAATTATACTTTAGTTATACAATAAAAAAGGCAAGGGATGAAAATGGCGATGCAAAACCGAGATGGAGATGACGAGGGAAAAGATAAATCAGTGACATTGAAGGTAGCAGAAGCGTATCACCGAGACGCGGGCAGAGCAATAGCAAGAATAGACGCAGAAACAATGCGTAAACTTGGTGTTGTAAGTGGAGATGTGATAGAAATAGAAGGCAAGAGTATTGCTACTGCTATTGTATGGCCCGGGTATTCCCCAGACAGCAAAAAATCAATCATACGCATAG
>QEXZ01000135.1 GCA_003160755.1 Methanomicrobiales archaeon | reverse complement strand
AACATGAGATAGTTGAAGAATACGAAAAAACTAAGAATCAATATGAAGTAGCGAAAAATTTTGGAATAACTCAGCAAGCAGTCTCAAAAACGCTTAACCGCTCAATGTGGAAAGAGATAAACGGCATCGAAGAGAACTTAAATTATATACTGTATGAGTATACGCAAAGGCAACACACAGGGAGCGAGTGGTATTAGATGATCGAAAATATGAACTGGATTGTAGTTGCCATTTTAGTAGGGGGATATCTTATACTACTTGGTACAAGCGGAATAGTGGTAAATTACATTTTGTCTAAGATTTCAAAAGAACCTATAAGTCAGAAAATTGGTAAGGAAGTGCGTGATACTGGTTTTGTAATAGGAAAGTGTGAAAATTTGTTGATACTGACTTTTATGCTTCTGGATGCCTATACCGCCTTAGCGGTAATATTTGCGGCAAAAGCTATAGTCCGTAAAGAAGATATGAGTAAAAACACCTTATTTTTTCTCGCTGGTACGATGATTAACGTTACTTATTCGATAATAATCGGGTTGGTAATAAAAATACTTATAGTGTCCATTTAGGGATGTAAAAAAAAAACTTAGTGGGCAATGCCAGACATCATGAGCCCCGTAACGCTGGACATACTGAAAAACGCATTTACCGCAATACCAGAGGAGATGGGTGCGACATAAAAAACTTATGCAAACTGCTCTCTCAAATCTCTCACTAATTCCTCTTTCACCCCGTCTTCTCGGTTACCACCACACACCATCCCCCTAACGCCTATTATGTCCGGGTTTATTCGCTTTATCGCGGGAATATCCTCGAATTTGAGCGCCCCTGCAAGCGCAGTCATCAGCCCAAGCGCTTTCGATTCGGAAACGAACGTTTTAAGCTCCTCTTCAGTCATAAACTCCAGCGTCGTCTTCCCGTCCTTTATTCCCGTGTCCACCATTGCCACGTCTATATCCACGGCTTCTCCTATTGCAGATATTTCAAGAGGCGAAATCGAATTTATTCGCTTGTAGTCGGAATAAAAAGCAGAAACGACCTTCTTAGTCGGGTCGAAGTCCTTTACCGCTTTAACAATCCCGCTAAGCAAATCTATTGCCTCCTCCTTCGTTTTTATCTTTAGCAATCCGACTTTTATGTATTCTGCACCCGCAGTAGCAGCACCTAACGCAGCTAAAGCGCCTGTCCCGGGCTTGTAATCGAAATCCCCTATCGCGGCGCTTAGCTTCATCCCATCTCCTCCCTCTTGTTCCACCAGCTCCTTTATTGACCTTATAACCCACGGGAAATTAGCACCCAGCGAACCCTCTTTCGGATTCTTCACGTCCACGATATCCGCATTTCCTCGAATCACTGCCTTCGCTTCCTCCACATCCTTCGGACTTACCAGCACGATCATTTTTCTCCGCCCTCTTCTTTCTCCATACTCCTAACCCCTTTGTTTATAGTATATTATTTCTTTGGTAAAGCTTTCTTTTTGAAAGAAAGGTTTTTCAACACGTTAACTGCCTTTTCACTTCCCACATGCACCTCTGTAGCATTCGTGAATATCCCGTGTTCTACGGAGCCGACAACAGAAGAAAGAGCAACACTCATCTCATCGGGATTACGTATAACGCCAAAATCGGCATCTATTACCTGGTTCTCGTGCTCCGTTATAAAATACCCCCCTTTGTTTCTGTCTGCTCTTAAAACACACGTTCCACCCAGTTTTTTTATCTGCATCTCCACCATTTTCACGGCGTACGGTAAAACCTCTAAAGGAACAGGCATATTTAGCTGCTTCACTATTTTCTCCTCTTCAACGCAGATAACAAGCTTTTTTGTAGCGTAAGACACTATTTTCTCCCTCGTATGCGACCCCCATCCACCTTTGATTAAATTCAAGCGGGCATCTACCTGGTCTGCTCCATCTATGCACATATCCAGAGCAGGGTGCTCAGAAAGCGTAGTAAGAGGAATGCCGCATTCTACTGCGAGTTTTTCCGTTCTAATAGAAGTGGGAACGCCCAAAATCTTAAGCCCCTCTTCCTCTATTCTATCGCCTATTTTCCTTACCACAATTTCTGCCGTTGAGCCCGAGCCAAGACCTATCGCCATACCGTCTTTTATCAAAGAAACAGCGGATTCTGCTGCATTTGCCTTTTTCTTCCCTCTTTTATCCTCGCTCGCCCGGTCGTTCATCTTAATAATAATCTGTATTCTTAACTCTTCTTAAATAAGACTTTTTCTATTATTTTATATTATTCTATATTACAGCGGATAATGCAAGGGAATAGCGAGGAATGGACAGAGAAATACCGACCAAAGACGTTACGAGCAGTTGTAGGCAATGAAGCAGCGATAGAAGAGCTAAAAAAATGGGCGGAGGAAGTTCACAACCGCAACCCAAAATCGAAGAAAGCGGTTATTCTTCACGGACCCCCGGGCTGTGGTAAGACATCAGCAGCACATGCTCTTGCTTCGGAACGCGGCTGGGAAGTCATAGAACTTAACGCATCAGACAAAAGAAGTGCAGGAATAATAAAAAAAATAGTGGGGCAGGCTTCCACGAGCAATACGTTTGACAAGACGACGACATCGAGACCGAGGCTGAGATTAATCATTCTGGATGAGGCGGACAATCTGCACGGTAACGAAGACCGTGGGGGTAAAATGGCGATAACGGATATAGTGAAACGAACGCAGCAGCCAATAATCCTCATCGCCAACGATAAACGTAAGATGGGGCAGGCGTTGCAGCGTAATTCCAAGGTAATCGCGTTCAAACGAATAGAGGAAAGGACGATTATTCGAAAAGTGCTCAAAAGAATATGTCGTGCTGAAGGCATAGAAGTGGAAGATAAAGCACTGCACACATTGATAGAAAACGCAAATGGTGATTTGAGGTCTGCAATAAACGACCTGCATGCGATTTCCATATCTAAATCTGGTAAAATAACTGAGGATGATATAGCAACAGGGGGAAGAGACGTTGAGGAAGATATTTTTGAGGTATTGAAGAAGATTTTCGGTGTGGATGGGTATGACATGCAAGAGGCTCTTTCTTCGCTCTATTCGCTTGACAGCACACCTGATATGAGCATACAATGGATATACAAGAATTTCGCGTATGAAAATGATAAAGAAAGCTTTTTGCACGGGTTGCATTACCTGAGCCGAGCGGATACGTTTTTAGGCAGGGTAAAACAGCGCGAGAATTACAAGTTCTGGCGTTATGCATCCAGTTTAATGGTTTGTGGCGTGCTTTCTGCAAAAGAGATGCAGTATGCGGGAAAAGGCGGATGGCAGCGAAAAAAAATTCCGTCATATTTTAAGAACCCGTGGCAACGGGAACGAGTGCGAGGACAAGGGCAATGGCAAGGGCAAAGCGGTGAATACAGGAAATCTGCGCCGATAAGAGAAGAGATAGCGAATAAAATAGCGGAATATTGCAAGGTGTCAAGGAGCTATGCCCGATTTTATGTCGTTCCTTTTTTGTCCTTTTTTTTCCGTGACGCAAGAAAGGCGGCGGAGATTACGGCATCACTGCGGCTGGACGTTCCTCAAATCGCGGTTTTAGTCGGTGATGCAGATGAAGACAAGGAAGAGAAAGCGAAGAGGATATATCAGGATGCGTATGCGATACCCGAACCCGAAGTGGTGGGAGAAAGGAAAGAGAGGGGGAAGAGGGATAAGAAAGCGGTCGAAGCTAAAGCTGAAGCTGAGGCGATAGTTGAAGTTGAAAAGGGAGAGATAATAGAATTACCTGAGGAAAGAAAAACGGTGGTGGTGGAAGGCAAAGGTGAAGGCGAAGAGGAAGAGGAAAAAGAAATGAAAAATCAGAAAACACTGACGGATTTCTTTTAGTTGTACAAGAAAACAGAAAATAAATTATAGACACAGATTAACGCAGATTAACACAACACTTTTTCTTTTTTACAAAAAACCCTTTTGCAAACAAAAGCCTTTACGGAAAATTCGCTTCGCAGAAAACCTGTGCTAAAAGAAAAAAAGACCTGTTTCTTTAGTCAAGCTTTCTTTTTAAGAAAGGTTGTTAGTCACGGTTTTTACCGAAGGAAAAAAAGTTGTGTGTAAATCTGCATCCTAAATAGAAGGAAGTTATAGTTTAATTATACAATAAAAAATGACTATTGCCCGCTTCAGCCACAGCCCGCATTTAATCTTGCTCCATGCGCCTGCGGTGTACGATTTCAGAAAGTACCCCATAATGTACGGCCCAATTGCCGATGGCGTCCCATCAACGCCCATATTCGAGATGTACCCGATAGGATTCGTTTCTATTCTTGAGCATCTGGGACGAAACGGGATAGGGGTAAGAATAATCAACTTAGCGGCGAGGATGCTCGATAGTGATACTTTTGATGCGGAAAAGTTAATACGCCGGCTTAAACCACATGCTTTTGGCATTGACCTGCATTGGTTGCCGCATACGCAGGGCAGCCTCGAAGTAGCGAAGATATGCAAGCGATACCATCCCGACATTCCCGTCATTTTCGGTGGATT
>QEXZ01000134.1 GCA_003160755.1 Methanomicrobiales archaeon | reverse complement strand
CAGAAATCAGAGAGAAGAAAAACGATTCAAACTTCTTGATTTTTGCTTTTTCTCGTGAAATAAGCCCTTTCAGGGCTTGCGGTGACGTGGGCAGAGCCCACGATGTGTAATCTTGTGGTTACTATATGGATTCACCACCATCTCTACCACTTCTTGTGCCGCCTTTGCATTCATCAGATAATCATCCACAGTTGCGATTAGCGACCCTATTTTTTCGGCTTCGAGATATGTCGCCACACGGTTTTCCTTTATCACTGTTTTCATATTGTTCATATTGTCCGGCATTAACGACTTCGCTACCAAAACCGCCGTTGCTCCGCTTATCGTGATTTTCGCTTTTATTTTCATTTTAATTTAATTTGAGACTAAATTTAAATTTAATCTACACTTAAAATAAATTATGAAAACGATTTTATTGGCAGGCGGGTATGCAAAGAGGTTGTGGCCACTGACAAAGGATTGCCCCAAATCGTTGCTTCCCATAGCGGGTAAGCCAATAATCGAGTATATCCTGGATGGAATGGAGCACATAGGAGAAATAGAGGAGGTATTTCTATCCACGAACCGCAAGTTTGAAACAAAGTTCAAGGAATGGCTCGGGAACTACCGAAGCAGTAAAGAAATTAGACTGGCGATTGAAGAAACCCGAACTGAAGAGGGGAAATTGGGTTCAATTGGAGCGTTAAATTTTTTGATTGCGCATCACGGACTCAATGAGGATTTGTTAATCATAGGTGGTGACAATCTATTTGACTTTGACTTAAAAGAATTGATAGCGTTTTACAGGACTAAAAAGAAAACCGTAGTGCTTTTATACGATATGAAGGATAAGGAGCGATTAAGGAGGAAATACGGTGTTTTGGAAATAGATAGCGATTTAAAGATTATCAATTCAGAAGAAAAACCCGAGAACCCCAGGTCGACTTTAATCTCTACTGCCTGTTATATATTCACAAAGGAGGATTTAGCGTTGATTGACGATTATCTGGCGGCAGGGAATAACCCGGATGCCATCGGATTTTTTGTGTCCTGGTTGTGTAAAAGGAGTGCCCTATACGGTCTCGTTCATAGCGGGCTCTGGTTTGACATAGGAAGCTTTGATGATTACGAGCGTGCAAATGCGGTTTACGGAAAGAAATTGAAGGAGCAATAAAAGAAATGTTCGACTATGTGGTGGTGGTGGTCAGTGACGATTCAGAAGCGGCGAAATTGAAGCGGTCTGAGCCAAAAAAGGATGTCCTTCTCGACTCAATCTTTGTACCTGTTCCCGAAAGCGGATGGAATGGCGCTGCGGGCAATGGGCTTGGTACGCTGTTCGCAATAGAAAATGTAAGTAAGGCGATAGAGAAAGACCTCGTGGAAGAAGTGAAACGAGGAAAAAGTGTTCTTATCGTACATACCGCAGGTGAGGGGACCAGAAACATACTCACAAGGACCTGTAAGAATAAGGCGTTCGTGGAGGTTCCCAACCTAACGATTCTGGAGGGCGTGATAAAACAGTTCCAGGATTTTGCCGTTCCGTCCCGTATCATAGTTACATGGGGCGACCAGTTCTTGTTATTAGTAGATAGCGCAGAAGAGATAAGGAAATGCGCACAGAACACGCATGTCATGCTCTTTGGTTTAAAGGCAGAACTCACAGAGGAGGTTGCGAGTAAATACGGCATTCAGATAGTCCGGTGCGCTGAGGGGGAAGGCTGTGAACTTCTCGATTTTGATGACACACGAAACTACGAAGTGGTGAAAACGAAGTTGCAAAAGCGAGCTGGTGGCGAAGTGATGGTGAACATGGGGATGTTTGCGATGAGCGGCGTTTTGGCTGAACGTATGCTCGATGCATTCAGCGATGAGCTTGAAACGAGAAAAGGAAAGTTCAATTCGGATGAGCTGTGGCAATTGTGGGTTTCACCTGAGCATGGAGCTGAAGCAGATTACTGGCTCCGTGAGCGGGCAGACAGGTTAAAGAACGAGATATTTCGTGCAGAGCCAGAGCCGCTTGCGCTGATAAAAAGCTTTCCTTTAAGTGATAGAACTCCTTGGCTGGATTTCGGCACGAACGAGAGTTATTACGAAAATGTGATGCGGATTCTGGCTGAGGACGATGTTGGAAGGAGATTGCGAGAATTTTTAGGTGTTAAAATTAAAATTTCTTCGGTAAAAAACGGGTGTGGAGTTCTGGATTCTGTATATGAGAATGTGGAGTTTGAGAAGGGGCTGGTAAAGAACAGCATTATATCGAACTCAACTGCGAAACACGCACAGCTCGAGCATGCTTGTGTGATAAATTCTAAGTTAAACCGAATACGAGGGAAAAACTGCGTTGTTTACAATGTGGTTGACCATGCGGAAATTGAAGTCGAGGATTGCTTCTTAGTGGATGTGTTCCATCCGAACAAAGGGCGGATACGGCTTAAGATGCAGATTGGGGTGGAGAATGGGGACAAAGAAAAATGGTGGTATTCGCGTCTTCCGGAGAACGATTTTTCGCTGAGCGAAATTACAGACATGATGAAAGGCGTTTCTGAATACGAAATGGAGGTTACGAAGAAGAAGTTTGAGGATGTCGCGGAGATACCTGTGGAACGACCTTTGAAAATCAAACCATTTGTTGAGTACAAGCCGTGGGGTTACGAACTCTGGTGTGTTTCACCGAGGAATTACTGCGAGTTTGAAACAGGAGGCGTAATGCAAAGATTCACATTGGACGAACTAACTTGTTTGTTCCCTGAAAAGGTTGCAGGGCGAATTTTGGAGAAATTCCCGCTGATTGTGAAGATAATAAAGGCGGATGAAAATCTATCTGTGCAGACGCATCCAGACAATGCGTATGCGAGAAAACTCGGCGATGTGTTCGGTAAAGAAGAGGCGTGGCATGTGCTCGAGGCATCAAAAGAAGCGAAGATTTATCTGGGATTCGGCGATTTTATGGACGCAGCGGGCTTTAAAGAAGCGGTAAAACGAGAAGAATTTCTTTCGTGTTTGAACTCGTTTGATGCACACGTTGGTGACGTTTACCACATTCCTGCTGGTGTCATTCACGCATTAGGCGCGGGAACAAAGGTATATGAGGTAAGCACTGCGTCTGAACGAACTTTTCGGATATATGACTATGGCAGGGGAAGGGAACTTCATTTGGAGGATGCTATGAAAGTGTTGAGGTTCGATGAGGCAGGATGTGGTAAGGATTTGAAGAAGGTGCATAAGCTTTTGCATAAAGAGCGAGGATGCGAGGAATATATGCTTTTGAGGGGTGAGCAATTCGAGCTGCGGCTTTTCACGGTGCATGGCAAAGGAGTAAAAGTTTTTACAGAAGGCAAGCTGCAAGTGCTTACGTGTGTGCGTGGACAGGTCAAGCTAAAATCGAAATCGAACACGAACAATGCAGAACTTTCTTTAGCTCCTGTGGAGACTGTGTTGGTGCCTGCGTGTGTTGAGAGGTTCGAGATGAGTGGCGAGGGGGAGGTTGTATGTGCTAATTATATTTATATAAAGATTTAGTTGAAATATAATTATCATAATCATGTTTCAACAATTTGTGGATAGGGAGAATGAACTAAGGTTATTAGGGGATACCTACAAACAGAACAAATCTTCGCTCATTATTATCTACGGGAGGCGAAGGATTGGAAAGACAGAGCTGATAAAACAGTTCATAAAAGATAAGCCACACATTTTTTTCCTTGCTGATACGAGAACCGATAGGGATAATATAAAAGAGATGCAACGGGCAATTTCTTTACATATCACAAATCCACTTTTTGAGAAGGTGGAATTTACCGATTGGATAGAACTGTTCAGAGAAGCAGAGAAGTTGCTAAAAGAGCGGGTTATAATAGTTATTGATGAATTCCCATATCTCATCAAGTCAAATAAAGCAATACCATCAATATTTCAGAAGATATGGGATTCGATACTCACGGAAAAAGATGTCTGCCTCGTTCTACTTGGCTCTTCTATCTCAATGATGGAAGATTACACGTTAGACTATCGCGCTCCGCTCTATGGGCGGAGGACGGCACAACTTCAGTTACAGCCACTTAAATTCGAGCATCTCTGTCAATTTTTGCCCTCATATCCCGTGGAAGAGCTCGTCAAGGTATATGGAGTCACGGATGGTATCCCGCTTTATATCTTGAATTTTGAACCGGGATTGAATTTTGAGGAGAACATAAAGGAGAATGTGTTCAGGGTAGGGAAGTTTCTTTATCAGGAGGCGGAGATTTTATTAAAAGAGGAACTGAGGGGAACTGCAAGATATTTCTCAATATTAAAAGCGATTGCCTATGGGAAACAAAGGTTTGGAGAAATCGCGGATTTTACGAAATTAGACAAAAGCATTATATCCAAGTATCTTGACAATCTTGCAATAATACGATTGATAAGGAAGGAGTATCCGGTGACACAGAAGAAGGAGGTGAGAAATGCAAGATATGTCTTCAATGACAATTACTTTAATTTCTGGTTCAGGTACGTATATCCGTACAAATCGTTAATAGAAGAAGGAAAAGCAGAGAGATTATTTG
>QEXZ01000133.1 GCA_003160755.1 Methanomicrobiales archaeon | reverse complement strand
AATCAAACTTTGCACTGTCGCTGTTTCTATTACTGCCATGTTTTTATGTTCGTTTGTATATATTGTGTAAGATATAAAGTATACTATTTTTGAACATGCACCAACCTTTCTTTCAAAAAGAAACCTTTACCAAAGAAACTAATGTTAATCACGGCGAACGATGTCTCCAAAACGGTCATTAACACTCGACCTGCACGTGCACACGAATTACTCGCATGATGGCTGTGATTCGGTTGACAAGATAGTAGATAGTGCGATATCGAAAAAGCTCGATGGTGTTGCAATATGCGACCACGACACGATGGACGGTTCGTATGCGGCACAGAAATACGTTGCTGATAACGAGTTGGGTTTGATTATTATCCCGGGCATAGAAGTAACGACTTCAAAAGGGCATTTAATCGTGCTCGGCATGGGAGAAGGAATAGCAAAGGGGTTATCGCCATGGGAAACGGTACGAATAGCGAGGCAGAGAGAGAAGAAGAGTAGTACGGTTGTAATTATTGCTCCACATCCTTACCATCCGTTCCGCCACAGCATTGGTGACCTTTGCACGCATTCCGAATTGGACATAGACGCAATAGAAATCTTCAATTCCCGGTATTTCTCCAGCGTTGCGAACGAAATAGCGAGGAGAAAGGCAGCTCGTAAAAATATCACCGCCGTTGCAGGAAGCGATGCGCATTCTGCGGAATGCGTTGGTCTTGCAACGGTCGAAGTAAAGGTAGAAATAGAACAGCAATCCGAACAAAAAATGCTGCTGGACGCAACACTGAGCGGGATAAAAGAGGGGAAGGTAAAGATAAAGAGCTGTGAGAAAACACCTTTTTGGATTTATTTCAAGCAATTATTGTAAGATTTGGATTTTTTTCAACTCTTCTGTCGTATTAATATTTGTGAACGTCTTTAAACCGGGGTCTATTTCCCTTATTCTCGCTACGGGTAAGAAATAAACATTTTTGTGTTGCAATAAGATATCGGAAATTTTCCCCGCCCCTTTTCTCACCCCCCCTTTTATCGCTGCCCGCATCGGTGCATTTTGGTACACCGCATGCAAAGGCTCTAACATCCCATTTTCCCATTTCGGCACTGCTGCATCGTATCCCGCAGAAGAAGCGATTTCAAACAGAAATTTTGCAACGGTGGGGTCTACAAAAGGCATATCGCAGCCGATGACGATGGAATAAGAAAAAGAAGCCCTTTCTAAACCCGATATAAAACCTGCAAGCGGACCAACGCCCTCCGAAGAATCAAAGGCAAAAACGATTTTATTGCTATTTTCGATTATTTTTTTTATTCTCCACCCCTGCTCCTCGTCTCGTGCTGCCACTATTATCTCCTCTGTCACGCGCGATATTCGGTCAATAGCATGCTGTATGAGCGGCTTATTGTTTAAGGTAATGAAACATTTATCGAGGGGATAAAATCTCTGGCTTTTACCACCTGCCAGGATGAGTGCCGTCTTTTTAGTTTGCATTTATATAAATCTATTTAAATAGGAATAGAAAAATTAGGTTATTATGTTACAAATATGGAATAAAAAACAAGGAGGAAAAAGAAAGCGAGGAGAGTGGTGTTGAAATATGGAAACAAGAGACATAATATTTTCGGTTGTGATGGTCTTCTCTGCCTTTGTGCTGGTGTATAAGTTAGTATATGGGACTAAAGAAAGCATACATGGAGATCCAGTGATCGTAATGTCAGCAGTGATATTGATAGGGATGTTGGCCATACTGTTTTTAAGTGTGGGTGAGCGGTTAAGGAGAATGGAAGAGGCGATAAATGAGAAGGAGCGGTCTTTACGCGTGAGTTTGCAATCCGTGGAAGAAGAAGTGCGAAATAAGGTAGATGCGGCAACAAGAGGATTAAACGAAACGAGAGAGGCGATAGTGAAAAGAGGGTACAGGTAAAAAATCCCAACGACAAATACTACCCAATCCCAAGTAAATCCCAACTAAACCCTTTTCTTTTAGAAAAAGAAAAGCGTTTTCGGAAAAGAAAAAAACCCTCAAATGTTTCTTTGGTAAAGCTTTCTTTTGAAAGAAAGGTTTATTGGTAGTATTGGGATTTTGGGGTTATTTGGTAGTATTGGTACATATTGGGATTTGGGATTTTCGATAAGACGATGTGGAGAGAGGTAGTAGAGAAGTTTGGGGGGTTTCCATCGCAAAAGAAAGTTGTAGAACTATTATTGGAAAGAGGATTTCAGGTGAGTTCTGAAGGAAGAGTGGTATCTGGTGGGATTGGGATACCCCATGCACAGATAGCAAACGAGGCAGGTGTAGACAGGCGGGTGGTGGATATGACCGTGAGGCGGATTTTAAATCAGCCGGAGTTAAAAGAGCTATTTGGAAATATTCGTTCGATTGCCTTTCTTGTTGGCATCGCTCCTTTGTTGGGGCTCACGGTGATTATAATACATCCCCGGGACGCAAAAGAAAAGGGGATACTTGGCGAAGTTGCTACGGTGATAGCAAAGCGGGGGTTTGGCATAAGACAAGCAGTTAGCGATGACCCTTATCTCGTGGACGACCCAAAACTCACAATTATTACCGATAGGGGCATACCAGGTGAGTTAATAGAGGAGATAGGGCGGATAGAGAGTGTAAAGGGTGTGCAAGTTCACCAATAAACCCTTTTCTTTTAAGAAAAAGAAAAGCGTTTACGGAAAAGAAAAACACATTTAAAAAATTTCTTTGATAAGCGAAATTTTTAGTGCCAAAAGCAGTTGCGGGGCAGCCTCATGAATATGTAAAAGCAATGTTGATATATAACGAGTTGTAGTATACTGATCTAACCCGTTGCAAAAATTATTATCACCGAAAGTCAGGTATTACACTCTCGTGAAATAAACCCTTTCTGGGTTTGTGGGACGTGGGCAGAGCCCACGATGTGTAATCTTGTGGTTATAAAAAGGAGCTAAACAATCACAGCATGACCATCTTCATCGTCTCCTCTGCAGGTATCTCGTTCTCCTTGCAGACGGCAATGGTGCAGAGATTCCGTATTTCTATTTCTTTGAGGTAAAGGAAACCGATAATCGTGCCAATGTTGATAGGACAACCCCTCAGTATGCTTTTTATCGTCGCGAAGAAATATTGTGAGAGGGCGTTTTCAAGAGGAACGAGCGATTTCTCCGCCTCATAAGACGATAAAGCCCCAGTTAACACTTCCTTATATGCCGAAGCGGGCATCAACTGAACAGCGCTGCTCACGTTCTCCGCGGAAATCGAATCGTTCATCGCACCAACATCGGGATAAAAATCAAAACTAAATCCATCGGGCAAAAGATATCTTCTTATCTCCGCTTCTGCAATCCCTTCGGATTTGCAGCGCAGCAAAATCATGAGATTCGCGAGGTCAAACTCAGTCCCAACAATTTTTCTTGCTATTTCCTTATCCGCTCCGCTCAGCCGTTCTACCTTTTCTCGTACAGCAGCCGAGATTTCCTCATCAAGCGCGTTCTCGAGGACTAATACCCGCTTGCTTTTTTCATATTCCGGTAACGCATCTTCTAAAACACGCTTATATGGATTCTCCGACTGTTTTATTACGTTTTCTATCGAATCCGCCTCGATCAACCTGCTTATTCTTCGTTTGAAGAAATCTTCAACCGGGAAAAACATAGGTGCTTCTGCGGTGCTTGTTCCTGTTCCCGTTTCTGTTCCCGTTCCATGGACTTCCGCTGCTTTAGCTCGGATAACTGCTTTCAGATTCTTTACCTCCAATCGTCTGAGGAATTCCACAAAAACATCCCTTATCGCACCCGCACCTTCCGTTGATTTTATCACCATTAAATACTGGTCAATCAAGTCTTCCTTCAGCGTTTTCTCTATTTTCCTTGCTTCTACACCTACCAATGCCGCTTTTGTTAATTTGTCTTTGTACGCTGCGGTATCCATTAGTGAAGACAAGAAATCTTCACTGCGAGTATCTACGAGTTCTCTTAGTCTCCTCTCGTCCATAAGCTCACTCATCCTCGCTCTTGTCCTCGCATATACATACGCATATTTCGATACACCCATCGCTTCTATTTCACCTCGCAACACTTTTTCTTTTTACAAAACACTTTCTTTCTAAAGAAAGAACCTGTACTAAGAAAGAGTATAATTCTTTTGGTAAAGCTTTTCTTTTAAAGAAAAGGTTTGTGCTAAAAGAAAATCTATTTTTTATTTGGATGGATATTTGGATTTGTTTTCATAGGC
The DNA here is from genome assembly GCA_003160755.1 of Methanomicrobiales archaeon. Taxonomy (GTDB): domain Archaea; phylum Halobacteriota; class Syntropharchaeia; order Alkanophagales; family Methanospirareceae; genus QEXZ01. The sequence goes on along the minus strand of QEXZ01000133.1, from coordinate 345 downwards.
ACCGCCCACGATCCCGCAAGCCCTTTAAGGGCTTAATTTGGTACTTAGGACTTGGGATTTCCCAATAGGGGATGGGGCCGCGGAGATTTGAACTCCGGTTACCAGCTCCCCGAGCTGGGAGGATGGCCTGGCTACCTTACAGCCCCAGAGACTTATGTTATTTATTATTTCTATTATCTATTTTAAATAGGTATCAGGTTTTATGCTTTAGGGCACTATATCTGACAAACAGTATACCTCAATCTGCACCTGATATAATCAAGAATAGAATGCAATTAAAAGAAGTGAATGGCATCAGGATAGGCAAATGCGCGGTTTCTACTCACGACCCCGCACTCGAAAACC
>QEXZ01000132.1 GCA_003160755.1 Methanomicrobiales archaeon | reverse complement strand
GATAACGGGGGTTCCATCCTCCAAGCATATTTCGTCACTGCTTACGATGAAATTGCCAATCGTTGTTTCTTGTTTACTTTCCTGCTCCTGTGTCAGATTTTCTTCTTGCTCTTTCTGCTGCGCCATCCTCTCTTCAAATTCTTCTATTTGAATCCAGCCCATACCTTGAAGAAATAGAATTTCACCATCTTTTGTTATATACACCGGTATTTGATTTCCCATATAGCTCGTAGTTACGTTGTACAGTCCACTTTCTTCTTTGACTTCACCTAATGTTACTTCTGTACCAGGCTGCACTAGATTGTTGTTGATAAAGTCAGCAGCCTTTTCACTAGCTTTATCTGCTGTTAACCCGTTTGCAGCACTAAAACTTTGAGCTTGAGGGAAACCAAAAGCCCCAACTGCAATTCCTATTATTATGCCTATCATCAATCCAACAGCTAAAATACCGATGAATCCCGTCTTCATTCCTGTTTCCCGGGGTTTCCCCGCACCCTCGCTTTTATCTTCACCTGACATTTGACAACTGTTAATAGTTCAAATTTCAAGAGTATAAAAAGGCAGCGTAATTTTTACCTCAAGACTCTGACTCTTATATCAAGAAAGAATAATTTTTGATAATCGGACGCAGATAATCAGGATTTTAAATATAATGTTTAATAGACAGAGGAGATTATTGGAATCTCCTATCGAGTTTATAATAAGGCATCTGATAATTTGAGGAAATAGTTTTCTGCGTAAATCTGCGTCCTAAATAGGTAGAAGATATACTTTATATACAATGGAGAAAAACGCATACGATTTCGAATTGGGGAAGATAGAAGGGTTAATAAAAGAAAGAGGGGCGGGAAGGGTTGGACTGCAGCTCCCGGAGGGTATCAAAACAGTGGCGACTGATATTGCCACTGAGATTTCAAAAGAGACGGGAGCGGAAGTGATAATATCTGGGAACTCATGCTATGGTGCATGCGACATAGATGAGAAACTGATGAGAAATGTAGATATGCTTTTCCATTTTGGGCATACAGAAACTTTTTTGCAAGCAAAAAAGTTTGTGCTAAGAGAAAAAGTTCCGAAAAAGGTTTTTTTTATAGAACTCAGAAGCGGGGTTGATGTAAAGCCAGCAGTGGAGAAAGCCGTAGCTGAAATACAAAGGGACACGGTAGGGTTAGTAGCGACAGTTCAGCACGTTCATGCATTAAAAGAAGCAGAAATAGTGCTTGCTCGCTTGGAAAAGAAAGCGATAATAGGTAAATCTTGCTTGAAGTATGATGGGCAGGTATTGGGCTGCGAGTTCTCTTCTGCTGTGGTTCCCTGCGATGAGATTTTATTTATAGGCAGCGGCAGTTTTCATCCTGCGGGACTCGCGTTATATACTGGTAAAAGGGTAATTGCTGCTGACCCGTTCACGATGCAAATCAGCATATACGAACCAGAAGAACTGAGGAAGAAGCGGTATATCGTGATAGCACGCGCTTTGGATGCTAAATCCGTGGCGATAATCGTGGGTATGAAAAGTGGACAGTTTGAACTCAGCAAAGCGATTGATTTGAAGAAAAAAGCAGTAGAAAAAGGGTTAAATGCTTATTTGATTACGATGGATGAGATAACTGAGGATAAATTACTCGCATTCAACGTGGACACTTTTGTAAATACCGCATGTCCGAGGTTGGTAGAGGATTTTACACATTTCAAGAAGCCTGTTCTTTCCGTAAAGGAGTTTGAAGTGGTTCTCGGTGAAAGGAGGTGGGAAGATTGTTTCGTGTTGCCGTAGAGTTATTATAAAAATTTTATGCGTTTACGTATCTATAATTCCAATATAAAAACATAAAATGACACTCGGCATCATCGGAGGGACAAGCCTGTTTGGCACGAAGACGGAGTTTCTTGAAGCGGCGAATGAACGAGAAGTGGATACAAAGTATGGTACGGTTTACCTTATCTTTACTGCAGATGCTGTCTTCATCCCGCGGCACGGTAAGATGAGAAACATCCCACCACACCGGATAAATTACAAAGCTTATCTGGCAGCGTTTAAGGATTTAGGCGTAGAGAACATCATAGGAGTTACATCTGTCGGCAGTTTAAAGCGGGACATAAAACCTCATTCCTTAGTCGTTCCTCATGACTACATAAGTCTGTGCAGCATACCTACATTTTACGATGACGAACTCGTGCATGTTACGTCGGGATTGGACGAGCAGTTGAGAACGGCAATAATAGAAGTGGCAACGGATTTTGATGCTGCGGTTATCACAAGGGGCGTTTATTTCCAGACACCCGGACCCCGGCTCGAAACCCGCGCGGAGATTGATTTCATAAGGAATTACGCAGATGTGATTGGAATGAACATGGCTTCAGAAGCGACGCTCGCAAAGGAGTTGGAGCTTCGATACGCAAACATAAGCAGCGTGGACAATTATGCGCATGGCATAATCGCCGCCGAAGGAGAAGAAGAAGAAGAAGAATTGGATTACAAACAAATAGTTGAAGCAGCGGCTAAAAACCGGGAGAAATTGGAACTGCTGCTTATGAAGTTGATAGATGCTTTACAATACGAAAAGTAACCACAAGATTACACAGATTTCCACGAGATAGCAATAATAACAATAACAATCGGTTTTCAGTGCTTCATCTATGATTTCATCCCCAATTAACCTCTGTTTCTTGTGTTAATCTCGTGAAATCTCGTGGTTCATCATTTGCAATTTATTATTGGAGTGACTATAAATCCGTGTAAATCAGTGTCTTAAATAGAGGGGGGTTATGTTTTATCTACAACAAGAACAAAAGGAAAAAAATACTGCCGTACGTGTAAATGAAAATAGGCATATTGGGTCCCGCGGGGACTTTTTCGGAAGACGCAGCAGGGCTGTGGCTAAAAGGTAGAAATGAGAAGGCCGAAATGAAATATTACGAAACGATATTTGACGTTTCGGAGAGTTTATTACGAAAAGAAGTAGATTACGGGATTGTCCCTATTGAAAATTCATTGGAAGGTTCAGTAGGAGAGACGTTAGACGTGCTTTCGAGTGAGAATAGAGAAGAGATACAGATAGTCGGGGAGGTTTTAGTGCCGATAAATATTTGTCTGCTCGCTCAAACTTTTGAAAAAAGTTTGATCAAAACGGTGGTTTCACATCCTCATGCATTAGCACAGTGTAAGCAGTTCATACGGGAACAATTAAAGGGAGTAGAGGTGAAATCCGTGGACAGCACGGCAAGCGCAGCAAAAATAGCTTCGCAATCTGAAGAGATAGCGGCATTAGCGTCTAAAGCGGCAGCGCAGAAATATGGCCTCAATATATTGGAAGAGAACGTACAGAGTGGTGCCCTGCCCCGTGAGCCCGCAAGCCCTGAGAGAGGTTATAATGATAGCGTTACGAGATTTGTCGTGCTTTCTTCTTCTGCTGTTTCTTCGGCTTCCGGTATCAAAACCGCACCTACACCTACAGGAAGGGACAAGACATCTGTATTGATATATTTGAATGACTACCCCGGTGCGTTATATGATGTCTTAGGCGAATTCGTTCAGCGAGGAATAAACCTTACGAAAATAGAGTCCCGGCCTTCTAAGCGTGCATTAGGCGATTACATGTTTCATATAGATTGCGAAGGCCATATAGAAGAGGAGAAGGTAAAAGAGACATTAGAAGCCATTGCTCGTAAAGTAGCAATGCTGAAAATCTTGGGGGCTTATCCAATGGCAATTAGCAACAACGATGAAAACCACGAGAACACATAAGAAAAAATAAATTACAAAATCAGTGTAAATCCGTGTCTTAAATAAGAGGGAGTTGTACTTTATATACAATAAAAAAAGAAAAAGTGTTATGAAAATCCTTGTTACCGGCGGAGCGGGATTCATAGGTTCGCATGTGGTTGACAGGTTAATGGAGAGGGGAAAGAACTATGAGGTAATAGTTCTCGATGACCTGAGTTCAGGTAACGAGAATTTCATAACTCCACACAGGGGTAAACAAGATTTCCAGTTTCATAAAGTAGACATCCTGCATGAGGATATAAGCCCGTTTTTTGACGGTGTAGAAGAGGTTTGGCATCTTGCTGCCAATCCGGAAGTGCGAGTAGGTGCAAAAGATACAAGAGTTCATCTGGAGCAGAACGTCATTGCAACCTACAACGTGCTGGAAGCAATGAGGGCGAACAACGTGCGCAGGTTGATTTTTACGTCCACATCTACCGTTTACGGCGATGCGGATAAACTACCGACACCTGAAGAGTATCCTACAATCCCCGTTTCGTTATATGGCGCTTCGAAACTCGCCTGTGAAGCTTTAATCGCGGCGTACTGCCATACCTTTGATATGCATGCCTGGATATATCGGTTTGCGAACGTTATAGGCAGGAGGTCTTCGCACGGCGTAATCTACGACTTCATAAATAAGATAAGAAGCAACCCGGAAGAGCTGGAAATCTTAGGCGATGGGAATCAAACAAAATCGTATATTTACGTGGATGATTGCATAGACGCGATGGAGGCGGGTTTACAAGCAAATGCAGAGGCAGGAGTAGAGGGTTATCCCGCAGCCAAAAATAGAGTGAATA
>QEXZ01000131.1 GCA_003160755.1 Methanomicrobiales archaeon | reverse complement strand
GCGATGCCGTGTCTTATTGGAGCAGGCTAAGTGCGGTAAATATGGACATGGAATGCTCATTGCTTTTTATTATGGGAAGACTGTTTAATATCCCCTCCGCTTGTGTGACCGGCATTATTGATGAACGGTTGAACAGCGGCGATATTATCGTTGAGCAAAGGGATATAGCAATAGAGAGGGCAATACGGCTTGTTATAGAATATCTAAGGAGTCGGATTTTCGATAGGATGGAATGAAAAAGTTAAGCAACAATGAACAGAAAAAGATTGTGGGATTATTGGATTAACATTTTGGACGGGGTACGGAACTCTGTGGTTGCTTCGCGATCTTTCTTGCCCTTCAGGTCATATAACAGCAGATAAAAGGCTTCGGTACTACGCACCTTCGCCCAAATTGCCTTCGGCAACTTCTTTTATCCGCAAATCGTTAAGCGAAATCGAAAGAAAGACCTGCGTAGAAAAATATTTAAATGGACTATTTTAATTAGCTATGGATCAAAGAATGAAGGGGGATGAAAAATTATGAACATAAAAATTGGTGACATTGCTGCAACCTCCTTTGTTACCCTGTATTGCCACGCCATTGAAAGTCAATCAAGGGATCCGATTTTGAATGACCCAAAAGCAGTCGAAATCACACATGAACTTAATAAAATATTGTGTGACTCAAATAATAAATTAGAAAGAGATCTTGCAAAGGGCAAAATAGATAAGCAACTGGTAGTTCATGTTACAATTCGTGCTAAACAATATGATAAATATGTAGGCAAATTTCTTGAAAGTTCGCCTGAAGGAGTTGTTGTTAATATTGGTTGTGGATTAGATTCTCGCTTTTTACGTGTTGATAACGGAAAAGTAATTTTTTATGATCTCGATTTACCCGAAGTAATAGAAATAAAGAGACAATTCTTTAAAGAGAATGAAAGGTATCATGTTATTGCATCCTCAGTATTGGATTATAATTGGATGTCTATTGTTGCTAAACACAAAGGACCATTTTTATTTATAGCCGAAGGGGTTTTCATGTATCTTCACAAAGAGGACGTAAAATCATTGGTATTAAAGCTTCAATCAGAATTTCCTGGTTCTGAACTTGTTTGTGAAGTGGTTAACTCCTTATGGTTAAAAAAGCCACTGAAAAGAATGGTGAATTACAAAATGCAACATCGTGGGCATATCGGGAAAGATGCAACCTTTCATTTTGGTATTCGTGATAGCAAAGAAATGGAAGGATGGAATGCGGGCATTCAATTTCTTGATGATTGGTCTTATTTCGACTCCGAAGAAAAGAAACTTGGATGGCTTAAAATGTTTAGGAATAGTGAATTATTTAGAAAAACTCAATGGACGGTTCACTATAAGTTAAATTGATGGAAATAGGAATACCATCGGTATAGGAGGTCATATAAATGAAAACTTTCACTAAATTCAAAATAATGATTTGGGGAAACAATTACTCCAAGATCTGAAAAAAATCACAAAAATTGATCCTGAGTATACACAATTCGGAAGCGCCGACTGGTTTTGGAGAAGGCAGGTTAATTCCTATGCGTTGCAAGTTGAACCGGAAAGATACAAAACAGAAGATCAGTGCCGGCTTAGCGTTCAAGAAGCATTATATGTGGAAAAAGTAAGAAACCAGTTTTTCAAAGAACACGAAAAAATGGTTCAAATGAAAAGATAACAGAATGGATAGCACATTATTGCTTGTTATAATTATTTATCTAATTTTTAGCATTAATTACAATAGGATTCGACAACTTCGCACAACAGCGGATAAAAGGCTTCGTTTCACTTCGCCCAAATTGCCTTCGGCAACTTCTTTTATCCGCGGAACGTTATATTCAATCGGCTTCGGAACGCAAAAATGATAAATACTAAATCAATTTATAAATATAGTGAAAGGTGGTATTATTATGAAAGCAATCAAAACAAGTTCTAGTGTTGCTTGGACTAGAGCTACAGGAAATTTATATCCCAAAGAAAAGCGACTTTTTGAAGATCCATTTTCCGAAAAATTATGTTCACCTCTTTACAAATTTTTCTTATTTCTACAGCGTTCACCTAGAATAAACGAAGCCATTGTCAACTCAATAGAAAAAAGTAGTCCTGGGGAGATGGGTTGGCTGTTTTGCCGCTTTCGTTATATAGATGATGTATTAAAAAATAGTATTGCAACAAAGGAAATTGAAACAGTAGTCAACCTTGGTGCAGGAATGGACTGCCGTGCATATTATATTCCCGGTATAGAAAACCTGCGTTACTATGAAGTGGATCATCCATCAGTAATAAAAAAGAAAAGAACAAAAATGGAAAAAATATTAGGAAAGCTTCCAGATCACGTGATTTTTGTTCCTGTTGATTTTGAGAAGCAAAGTCTTGATACGGAATTAAAAAAAGCAGGATACAATTTAACCTCTAAGACTCTTTTTATCTGGGAAGGAGTTACACAATATATTTCAAAAGAAGCTAATGATCGTACTTTGAAATATGTAGCGCAGGCTGCTCCTGGTAGTAAAATTGTCTTTACCTACATTCTAAAGAGTTTTATTGAGGGTGAAAACATCCATGAGGGCATAAAAACCATGTATAAATGGGTGGTTAAAATATTTCGCATCTGGATTTATGGTCTAGATCAGGCTGAAATGAGTGATTATCTTTCAAAATATAATCTTTCTCTTATTGAAGATATCGGATCAAAGGAGATGGATGAACGATACATGAAATTGGTAAATCTTGGTTTATCAGTATTTGAAGTTGAGCGAATAGCTCTGGCTGAGATAAAAAAATAATCTATGTCGCAGAAATAAAAGAATAAACAAAGACATTATTAGGAAGACAGACAAGAAAGCAAAATAAAAAAATGCGGTGTTCGGAACTCTGCGGTTGCTTTGCAATCTTGCCCTTCAGGTCATATAACACGAGATAAACGGTTCGCATACGCTCACCAAAATTCCTCCTTCGGAGGAACTTCGTTTATCCCGAAAACGTTATCCAATGGATACTGTTATCTTTCGTTCAATGGACTATGATTTTAATGTGATAAAAACAATAGCTTACTGGGTCGTTGCTATTATCATTATAATTTTAACCAAAGGAAAACTTGGTTATTTAGGAGAAAATAAAACAAAAGGAGATTGAAATCAAATGCCAAATTTGAATTTATATAGAATTGAAAAAGATTACATACGAGAGAATTTGAATAAATACACAAGAAAGGCATTTAAATTGCTCCCTAAATGTAAGAATCCACATATTTTAGATATTGGATGTGGAACCGGAGTTCCAACAATAGAATTAGCAACAATATCTGATGGACATGTTATTGGGATAGATATTGATGTAACATCATTGGATTTACTCCAACGAAAAATAAAGGAAACGGGATTAAATAATCGAGTGGGTGTTATTAAAAATTCAATTTTGACTATGGATTTCCCTGAAGAAAGCTTTGACATTATTTGGGCAGAAGGTTCAATATATGTAATTGGGTTTGAAAATAGTATTAAGAAGTGGCGTCGATTTTTAAAACCTAACGGATTTTTAGTAATTCATGATGAAAATAAAGATAAAACTAAAAAGCTTGGATTAATAACAAAGTATGGCTATACACTTATTGCTCAATTTGAAATATCGAAAAATCTCTGGTGGCGTGAATATTTTACTCCCTTAGAACAGCTTATTAAAGAGTTCCGGAATAAGTATCCTAACGACTCCGAGCTTATTAATGAACTTAATAAAGACCAGATTGAAATTGATAAATGCAAGTCAAATTCCACGGTGATTAGTTCATTTTTTGTGATAATGCAAAAGGTGTAAATAGATTACCTAAAAATGATGCTCTTTTATCACAAATATTCAAGATTGAAAACGGTCAAATGTGATGGTAACTCTGCGCTCCCTTTGGCCGCTTGGTTCGCCTTTGGCTCACACGGATAACATGGTATATCTGGCTCATTTCATTCGCCCAAATTTTGCTCCACTAACGTTCCGCAAAACTTCAGATATACCAGAACCGTTAGCAGAAATATTACTCGGAGCCCTTAGCCATATTTATTATGGAAAGCATATATGACAATAAATCTCAAATCATAATTATGAAGCAAAAAATTCAATTTGTAGCAGGAATTATTCTGGCATTGACAGGTGCCTTCTTGATGTGGAATGGCAGTATTTTGGGAGAAAATACAACAGGTATTGCAATCATCGTAGGTATTGCTGGCATAGCATTAATAGCTACATCCAAATTTAGACTGCTTAAATAATAACGGGCTCCCGCTTCATACCGATTTGCTTCCACTGGTAAAATCCTCTTAAGGATCAAAAAATGTTCATTCGGAGTGAAAAAAAATGAAGAATAAAAAACAATCATCACGAAAAGAGATTTTAGAATTAGAAAATCCATATTTCGATTTGCAAGCCGAGATGGGATTCACAAAACACATGGGGGGTTTAAAGACCACAAGGGAACTCATTGAATTATGCCACATAGGCAAAGATACATACATATTGGATGTCGGTTGTGGTGTTGGAATGAGTGCTTGCTACATTGCAAAAAAGTATGGGTGCCGAGTTGTTGGTGTAGATATTCGTGAAGAGA
>QEXZ01000130.1:2754-4611 GCA_003160755.1 Methanomicrobiales archaeon | reverse complement strand
AAAATCGAAGGCATTGAAATCGGTGCAGATGATTATGTTACAAAACCGTTTAACTTAGATGAATTGAAGGCGAGGATAAAGGCTGTTCTGCGCAGAACGACTCCCTAATAAACCCTTTTCTTTTAGAAAAAGAAAAGCGTTTACGGAAAAGAAAAACATCAGGCAATTACGAATATGAAGGTAAAAAGAGATAACAGAGTGGTTATTCTTGTAATCTGCATCATCCTTATATGTACTGTAGCTTCGTTGGGTTTCAAGACCCATGGAGAAGTGGAGGAAATAGTCCAGGAACAATTCAATGAGCAGCAATTGTTGCTTACCAGACAATCTGCGGCTGGAATCGAGAGTTTTCTTGAAGAAAAGACCGTTCTAATAGAGGTACTGGCAGCAGATATCTCAGACATGTCTCCAGAGGATATGACACGGCGTTTTATACCCTTTTATCACAAATCAAGTGGGTTTTCATCCATTGGGTTTGTAAACAGCACCGGCGTGATCGTAACAGGCTACCCCGTGGAAAATACTGCAATCGGGCTCGATTTGTATGCAACAAACAAAAGCGGATCATTTGAGCGTGCTAAGGCGAGTGGAGAGACTTACATCACCAACCCGGTGCTACTGGTTCAAGGCGGAATTGGATCAACCATTGGGGTGCCGGTGTATTCGGGCGATGAATTCAGGGGTGTTGTTTTTGCAATCATCAAAATATCCACCATCACAGACCGATTTCTCGAACCAATCATGCATGACAGAGCGGGATATGTGTACATGATAGATCATAGGGGAAAATCGCTCTACGATGGTGCAAGGAGAGAGGCAATCGGTGAAAACTACATCAAGATGCTGAATGAGAATAACACAAGCGATGGGTGGCTGGAAATTCTCAACGAGCAGATTAACGGCTCTGAAGGGACTGCCGTTTACCTAAAAGAAGGAGATGAATCGAAATCGGAACAAATCGTGGCGTTTGCGCCCGTCCGATGGCGTAACAAAATATGGTCGGTGGCTATATCAGTACCCGTGAGCGAGGTTGACAATTTGATACGTTCGGTTTATGCCAAGCAAATGACCTTTTTAGGCACAGTCATCGCAATCATCTTGAGTGGAAGTCTCGGATTAATCGTGATGTTCTCTAGATGGAACAAAACGCTGGAAGCGGAGGTAAAATCGAAAACCGGTGACATGATGCGAATGAACAAGGAACTTGTACTGGCGAATGTACGGCTGAAAGAACTGGACAAATTAAAATCTGACTTCGTTTCTATGGTATCGCATGAACTCAAGACACCGCTCGCCGCCATGAGAACATCAGCACAGGTACTGGGGATGGCAGACGCTGGGAAAGAGACGAAGAGAGAAATGCTGGACATTATTCTCAGGAATGTAGACCGTCAGACAAACCTTGTTAATGACCTGCTGGACCTGTCCAGGATAGAATCAGGCAGAATGGAACTGAAAATCGAGAGTGTGTCATTGGAGTCAGTAGTTGCGGATTCTATCGAAAGTGTGAAGCAGGCAGCTTCGGAAGAGGGCATAAAACTGGATGTCGAACTACCGGAAGGCCTCTCTTCGGTTAAGGGCGACCGAGAGAAACTCACCCAGGTGGTCATAAACCTCCTCAATAACGCTATTAAATTCACGCCGAGGAGCGGAGAAATCCGCATGAAAGCCAGAGAGTTGAACGGGCAGGTGGAAGTCAAGGTCAGCGACACCGGGATTGGAATCCCGCCAGAAGATTTAGATATGGTGTTCGACAAGTTTTACCAGGTTGACAGCACGCTGACCCGAGAAGCGGGTGGAACTGGTCTTGGACTTGCGATATGCAAGGGGATAATCGAAGCCCACAGAGGAAGAATA